>JACXUE010000133.1 GCA_014764075.1 Sulfuricurvum sp. | reverse complement strand
CGCTCATAGATAGCATTAATATCCGCCCCTTCGTATCTACCAATAAATTCGGGATTATCAAACCCCCAATCGTCGATAAAATGGACGCTACCGATCAAATAATCGCAAGGTCGGCTCAATACTCCCTCATCCATATAGCCCGGCAAATAATCGACTTCGTATCCCAACAAAACGGTGATTTGATCAGTGTACACGCTTTGAGCATCTCGGATCCACGATTCATACAACTCCATCTGATCAAAACGCATCCGATATTTTGGATCATAGTGCATTGGTGCGTGATCCGAAAACCCGAAATACTCAATCCCCGATCGTATCGCCACTTCGACATACTCATTGACGCTTCCGGTAGCATGATTACACAAGAGTGTGTGGTTATGAAGATCAACTTTCATTGAAATATCCATAAAATAAAGATTTCCGTGTTATTATAGTGCAATTTAATCGTGAGAGGTGTCATGATGACGCAAGAAGAGTTAGATGCGTTAATGAGCGGTGAGATCGATTTGGATGAGGCATACGAAGAGCCTGAACTCTCTGAAACAGTAGAAGCGGAAGCCGATGAGGCTCCCCAAACACACTATAATGAGACCGATCTGGATAAATACCGCGTTTCGGCAATACACAGCTGGCCGCCACCCCCTCCGACCGATGATAACAAAATGGTTCATCAGCTCGACGACGTCACCAAAGAGAGCGAGGCGAAAGCATCTGAGATTTTCGATCTGATCGAGGGGATTAGCAATGATCTCTCCGATGGCGAAAAAGAGATCAAAACGATACGTGCGGCAATTGAAAGCAATATAGAACTCTTCGCTACCCTAAGTGTGAAATTTCCTCATGTTGAAGCTTTTAAAAACCAATTAGATAAAAATAAAACCGCTCAAAAGAGCGTAGAGTCTATTTTGGATATCCTCCAAAACGGTGGGGACACAATTATAAATATTATGGATATTATGCAGTACCAAGATATACACCGACAAAAGATCGAGCGGGTCATCAATGTCATGCGTGCGCTTTCAATTTATATGAACCACCTTTTTGAAGGTAAAATCGATGATGACAAACGGGTCAGCTCCGCCGTCCATATTCACGGAGACACCACCACCGAAGATGTCGTCAGCAGTGATGATATCGAAGCATTACTTGCATCGTTTGGGAATAAATAAATAAATAAAACGATACAATTTCTCCACTAATTGAAGTATCGAAAGAGGCATATTGAAAAAAGTGGAACTCCTCTCCCCTGCGGGGAATCTTGAAAAACTCAAAATTGCGATCGACTACGGTGCCGATGCCGTGTACGGAGGGGTGAGCCATTTTTCACTTCGGATCCGTTCGGGCAAAGAGTTCGATATGGAGAGTTTTAAAGAGGGGATCGGTTATGCCCATGCTCGGGGTAAAAAAGTCTATGTCACTATCAACGGTTTCCCGTTCAACTCCCAACTGAAACTTCTCAAAGAGCATATCAGCACAATGGCGTCGCTCGAACCCGATGCGTTTATCGTAGCCACCCCAGGGGTGCTCAAACTCGCCCACCAAATCGCACCGCATATACCTTTGCACCTCTCGACCCAAGCGAATGTACTCAATGTCCTAGACGCACAAGTGTACTATGATATGGGAGCACGCCGCATCATTGCCGCACGTGAAATCTCTCTCAAAGATCTCGGCGAAATCAAAAAAGAGCTCCCCGATTTGGAAGTCGAAGTGTTCGTCCACGGATCAATGTGTTTTGCCTACAGCGGACGTTGCCTCATATCGACACTCCAAAGCGGTCGTGTCCCCAATCGGGGGAGCTGTGCCAACGATTGCCGATTTCCGTATGAGATCTATGCCGCCAGCCCTGAGACAGGGACACTGTTCAAATTGGTCGAAGAAGAGGGGATTGGAACCTACATCATGAACTCCAAAGACCTCAATCTAGCAAGCCATATCAAAGAGATACTCGATGCGGGGTGTATCGATTCACTCAAAATCGAAGGGCGTACCAAAGCTCCCTATTATGCCGCCATCACCGCCAAAGTATACCGTCAGGCGATCGATGATTATTATGCGGGACAATTTGACGGCGATTCCTATCAACGTGAACTAAACACAATGCAAAATCGGGGCTTTACCGATGCGTACCTCATCAACCGCCCGTTCGAAAAGCACGATACCCAAAATCTCGATTTCACCATGATGATGGGAACTCATCAGGTGAGCGGTTTGGTCGATGAGTCAGGGGAGTGGTTTGAGTGTAAATACAAAACGTTTCCTGGTGATGAGATGGAATTGGTTTTCCCAACTGGTTCGGATATCAAAGCTGTCAATAACGAAATCGGTCGCATTTGGGAAGAGGATGGGCAGTGGAAAATTGCCTTTAATCAACTCTTAGCTGAAAGCGGCAAAGTGTGGGATCAAGTACACAGTGGGAACTTGAACCGATTTAAACTGCCATCTTTGCTGCCGCACTTCACCTTTTTTCGTATTCCGGCAACGGAGGATATGGGGACGGTAACGAAGTGTTGAGGTGTTGTACTTTTCTGTTTAGCCAGAAAAGTACCAAAAGAGCATAGTTGTAATTCAGAAAGCTTCGCTCCTCTTGGCACTACTGCCACCAAAGCGGCTTTTTGAGTGAATCACAACATCTTAAATACAAAATAAGGAGTTGAATGTGAAATTTGTATCCATAGTTATGGGAAGTAAAAGCGATTATGATGTTATGAAATCATGCGCCGATACCCTTGAAGCGTTCGGAGTTCAGTATGAACTCATCATCTCATCAGCGCACCGTTCACCGGAACGTACCAAAGATTATATCGCCAAAGCAGAAGCCAAAGGGGCGCAAGTATTTATCGCTGCTGCGGGGATGGCAGCTCATCTCGCGGGTGTTTTGGCCTCTAAAACGATCCGTCCGATCATCGGTGTACCGATGAAAGGTGGAGCGATGGATGGAATGGATGCGATGCTCTCTACCGTACAAATGCCATCGGGTATGCCGGTTGCAACCGTTGCTTTGGGGAATGCGGGCGCAGTCAATGCTGCGTATCTCGCAATGCATTTAGGCACACTTATTGCTATGAATCCCTAACACATCAGAGGTAATAACAATGCAAGGACAGTGGATGAGTATCAATGAATACGCACGTTTAACCCAAATGGATAAGAATGAGATCGAAACGTTAATCATGAGAGGTAAACTCTCTACCACTGTTGAGGGGGGTGAGGTGCTCATCGATGCCTCCAACATCATGGCGGGAATTGTCCCCGCTACCCTCGAAGAGCTAAACGCTTCCGAAACCGATATCACCGTCGGGGCGAATTTCGTCGAAAAAACAATCGGAACGATCATCAACCTCCACGAAAAAGTGCTTACCGCTAAGGAGGAGACGATCGAATCGATTAAAAATGAGAACGAATTTCTCAAAGAGGCGCTTGCATCGCTTCAAGAGCTCTATGATGAAGATCGCCAAACCATCGCCACATTGACCGAACAACTCAAACTCTCACAACAAGAGGTGGAATTTATGCGTCGTAAATACAAGCTCATGTGGGGGAAAGTGATCGACGACCACGCCGCTCAATGACGATTCAACAAGAGTGCCTAGGCTGTATAGCAGCCCAAAGCCGTCGTGTATGTGAAGCTATCCATGCCGATGAGATTCTAACCAAGCAGATCATAGAGTACGTTGAAACTGCCCTTCAAGATGCCGATTTCACCCTCTCACCTCCCGTTATCGCCGCACCGCTGTATGAACAAATGGCGATTTTAGCCAATACTGATGATTTGTACCGAGCACAAAAAGGGTACGCTACAACTCAAGCACTCGGTTATCTGTCTTTTTTAAAAGAGACAATCCAACAAAGCGATGACCCTTTTATGGCGATACTCAAAACTGCGGTAGTAGGGAATGTAATCGATCTTGCCGCTGAAGTGAGCTTTGATTTGCACGAAGCGATTACATCGGTATTCCAACTCCCTTTTCATCATGACGATACCGAAAAACTGCGGGTGCAGCTCTCTCATGCAAAGAGTGTTTTATACATCGGAGACAATACGGGAGAACATATTTTTGATGCCCTTGCTATCGAATCACTGCAAACTCTTTATCCACAACTGAGTGTCACCTATATGGTTCGTGGTAACCCGATTATCAATGATGTAACCATGGATGAAGCACTGGAGGCAAACATCGATAAAATATGTTCTGTTGTGAGCAGTGGTGTCCCAACCCCTGGATTCGTCTATGAATTCGCTTCAGTCGAAGCCAAAAAACTCTTTGATAACGCCGATTTGATCATCGCCAAAGGGATGGGGAATTACGAGTGTATGACTCCCCAGCGTCGAGAAAATATATGTTTTTTACTTAAAGTAAAATGCTCGGTTGTTGCCACTTCGTTGAACCAAAAGATCGGCTCCATTGTCTGTAAGATAGAGTGAGTTATAATACCGAACTTTTTTTACGGGAAATATGTATGATTACGTTCGGCGATATGCTTTTAAAACTTCAACAATTTTGGAATGAACAAGGGTGTGCGATCGTTCAGCCCTACGACATTGCCGCTGGAGCAGGGACATTTCACCCTGCAACCTTTTTACGATCACTCGATTCACAACCGTGGTCGGTTGCCTATGTCGCCCCAAGCCGCCGCCCAACCGATGGTCGTTACGGTGAAAATCCGAACCGTTTAGGAAGCTACTACCAGTTTCAAGTCCTCATCAAACCAAGTCCCGAAAATATCCAAGAACTCTATCTCAAAAGTTTGGAATATTTAGGATTAAATCTCAAAGAACACGATATCCGTTTTGTCGAGGACAACTGGGAATCTCCAACACTCGGTGCTTGGGGTCTAGGATGGGAAGTGTGGCTCAATGGGATGGAAGTGACACAGTTTACCTATTTTCAGCAAGTGGGCGGTGTCACCTGTGATCCAGTAGCGGTTGAAATCACCTACGGTACGGAGCGTCTGGCAATGTATCTACAGGGAGTCGATACGGTATTTGACATCGTATGGAGTGAGAACACATTCGGTCAAACCCTCTACCGTGATATCCATAAAGAGGGAGAAATCGAGTTTAGCAAATACAATTTCGAAATCGCCGATACAGCAATGCTTTTTCACGAGTTTGAAGCTAAATCCACCGAGTGCAAACGGTGTCTCGATGCCGAGCTTCCCCTCCCTGCGTATGATCTGTGTATGATGGCATCCCACACCTTTAACACCCTCGATGCCCGTAAAGCGATCTCAGTTACGGAGCGTGCTAACTATATCCTCAAAATCCGCGAACTTGCCAAAGGGTGTGCGGAACTCTACAAATCGCAAGAAGAAGAGCGGATCAAACGGGTAAAAGGCTAGTTCGCTTTTGGTCGGACACGGTTTCGTCCGTCCTCTTTAGCGACGTAGAGCATCATATCGGCGCGATGGATCAGTGTCTCTTCGGTATCATCGTCGATCATTTGAGCAACTCCAAAACTACACGTAACGCGCCCATTGTCAAATCGGTGTGATTCGATCATCATCCGTAATTTCTCTGCCAACATTATCGCCTCGTTCAATCCGGTATTGGGCAAGATTATCACGAACTCTTCCCCACCCCATCGACCGAAAATATCACTCTCCCGAATACGCTGAGAGACAAGGGTGCTTAATTCCACCAATACACTGTCCCCCATACGATGCCCATAAGTATCGTTAATCAGTTTAAAATCGTCGATATCCATAAAAATGAGACTGAGCGGATGGTTATTTCGACGGGAAGCTTTCAACATATAATCGAGTTGCAAGATCAAATAGGCTCGGTTTGCGATCTGAGTCAATCGATCAGTATTGGCATTTTTTACCAATAGATCATGTTGTGTACGGATACGATAGACAAAATAAAGGATCAAAATACTCACTAACGCAATAATCAAAGAAACCATCATCATTACCACTCGAAACTCACGTTTCAAATCGATCAAATGTTGGTCACTCATATACGCAATGATATACCCCACCTCTTTGCGATCGAAACTAAAAAGTGGATCAAAC
>JACXUE010000009.1 GCA_014764075.1 Sulfuricurvum sp. | reverse complement strand
TGAATGGCTAAAGAGTGTATCGTTTATCCCACCTCTCGGTGCATTCGCGAGGCAGTAGCAAGTTCTACGGAGAGTTTTCTTCCGCATATGTTCAGTATGGGGGAATTTCTTGCGCGTGCGTATGTAGCTGAGGGGAAAATTGTTCCTGATGAAGATCTGAGACTTCTTGCGATGCATGAAGCCTCCGATTTTTCAGCCTTTAGAGCGCTCAATATCGAGAGAAATTTTTTTAGTTTCATCCAAAACTCCGAGTATCTTTTCCGGTTTTTTGAGGAGTTATCGAGTGAAGCGGTTAGTATTGATACCCTAAGAACGGTCGATGTCTATGGGGAGTATGAGGAGCATGTTGCAATTTTAGGGAAATTGCGGGAGCGATACGGTGAAATATGTGCACGCGAGGGGTGGTGCGACCGAATATACATCTCGGAACAGATGAAGATTCAACACGATTTTTTACGAAATTTTGATCGTATTACGATAGTTGTCGAGGGGTATCTGAGTCGCTATGAAATAGCACTATTACGTGAATGTGCAGAGTATTCGGAAGTTGTTTTGCACTATAACACGACTCCGTATAACCGAAAAATGACCGAACGATTACGAGAAATGGGATTTGAGCTAACCGAGGGGCGGGAATATCGTCTTTCATTAAACACTATTTGCGTTCTTTTGGATAAGCCGCTCTCGGTCAAGGGGTCAGTTGAATGCGAGATACTTCACACACGACTGGCACAAATCGGATTTATCAAAGCATCGATTGAGGCGTTTGTTCGTGAGGGGATCACGCCTGAGAAAATTGCGGTGGTTCTTCCGGATGAAGATGCGGCACAGATTCTTAAAGAATTTGATAATGAAGGGAACTTTAACTTTGCGATGGGCTTCCCGTTTTCTAACAGCCCGATCTATCGTGAGATCGAGAGCATAATACTCTTTTTGGATGAGATGAACGTATTGAACCTCGAAAGGATACGAAACTGTAAAAACACTACGATGGAGTGGTTCAAAACCCACTATACGCAAAAATTTCAGATCTCCTATCTGAATGAGATGTTATCGCTGTTTGAGGAAGATGATAAGACTTTATGGGAGATCGTCCGTGATGAAATTCAGCGCATGAGCCATCTCTCTCATGCGTTGGAGCAGATGGAGTTTAGGGCAGTATTGCGAATCTTTATGAATCGGCTTCGTCGGCGAAGTATCGATGATGTTCGTGGAGGGAGAGTGACGGTGATGGGACTGCTGGAGACTCGGGGAATGGTATATGATGGCGTTATTGTGATTGACTTCAATGAAGGATATGTTCCTCATAAGAGTGAAAAAGACCTCTTTTTAAATACTAAAACACGCCAATTCGCCGGATTACCGAGCGCTTATGATCGCGAATCACTGCAAAAACACTACTATTCGATGCTCTTTAATCGCGCAAAAAAAGTGGCGATCTCATGTGTCCAAAACACCGAGTCGGTACCGTCACGTTTTTTACTTCAGCTGGGGATTAAAAGCGTCCTCGCCAAGTATCGCTACGAAGAGGTCTTGTTTCCGACACCTTATTTTAACGAACGGCATGTTGAAGTGATAGAGAGCGAATACGATTTTACCGCCCACCCTCTCTCTGCAAGCGGGATTAAGGCATTTTTGAACTGTAAGCGATCTTTTTATTATCGTTATATTGCTCAGATTCGAGAACATATACTCCCCAAAGATCTCTCCGAGGAGCGCGATATTGGGAATGAACTCCATAGCGCTTTGGATCAAGTGTATGCACACCGCAATAGTTATTCCACCCCATCGGCTATTAAAGAGGCATTGATTTGTCTTTGGAAAGAGCAACCAAACGACGATCCGATGGAACGACATATGAAGCGGCTATGGATCGATAAACTGGAAGAATTTTATAAACGCGAGGTTTCTCGATTTGATTCAGGTGTAAGGGTGCTGTATCGTGAAAAAGAGCTAAGCCGTGAGATTGAGGGGATACGGCTCACGGGACGAATCGACCGTATCGATGTGAACGGAGGGGGGCTTGAAGTGATCGATTACAAAAGCGGCAACTATCCTGATACCGATAAAGAGCCCAAAGAGAGCGATATCGACTATCAACTCAGTGTTTATGCACTGCTAGCAGAGGAACTCGGAGAGGTAAGAGCTTGCGGATATTACGATTTGAGGAGTGGTGAGCTGAAGTTCGAGCGTTATCTAGAGCAAAAAATTGCCAAATTGCGCGAAATTTTGGCTCATATGGCATCTCAAAAACAATGGAGCTGGGAGATGTGCGAGGATTCCGGCCGATGTCGCCACTGCCCCTACGCCTACCTCTGTCATCGGGAGGCGATGCGTGGAGTTTGAACCGTTTTTAGCTTATGAGGCGAGTGCGGGGAGCGGTAAAACATTTAATCTCGTCGTTCGCTATCTGAGCCTGCTGTTTATGGGGGAGTCACCCTCGTCGATCGTGGCCTTAACCTTTACGAACAAAGCGGCGAATGAGATGCTCGAACGAATCGTTCTCACCCTCGAAGAGTTGCCTAATCGGGGCGAATTGCCTCAAATCGCTCATATTTGCGGAATGAGCGAAGAGATTATTTTGCAAGAGAGAGCGAAAATCCTATCACGCTTTCTCCGCTCCGATATTCAAATCTCGACGTTGGATAAGTTTTTCGGTCGAATCTTGCGCAAATTCGCCCTCAACGCGGGGTTGATGCCAACCTTTAAAACACTTCAGAATCACCATGAAAGTGCATTGTTGAAGCGATTTTTGAACGAAGTGGAAGTATCCCATGCAACTGAGTCGCTGGTTCATCTCTCTTTGCTAAGCGATAAAAGGCTTAGTGATCTTTTTACGCTCCTTGCTACTCTTTATTCCAAATACAAAGAGATTGATATGCGCTCTTATGAGAAGATGAGCGTTCCTGATGATTCAATAGGGCGTGCAATGGAGTGTGCACGCGAGCTATCGGCTCTTGTCCTTTCCAAACCGCTCAGCGATCGTGCTCGAAAAACGATGGAATTTGATAGTTATGATGAATTAATGGAAAAAACATGGCTCTTTAAACCGAGTATGGAGTATTGGGATTTTAAAAAGTGTTTTGAACCGCGTATGGATGAATTGCTTCATGAGATACAAAACGCTGTAGGATCCCAGATGCGCCGGATGGAAATCCTCTACTTCAAAGAGTTGTTTACTATCTTGAGGCTTTACATTAAAAGCCGTCAATCGATGGCAATTCAGAACAACGAACTGAGTTTTGATGATATTACCCTTAATGTTCATACGTTGCTACGAGAAAAATTGGATAGTGAATTTCTCTATTTTCGGCTCGATTCTCGGCTCAAGCATATTTTGCTCGATGAGTTTCAAGATACTAGCGTTGTGCAGTTTGATATCCTTCGTCCGTTGATCGAAGAGATCCGTTCGGGTATCGGGGTGAACGAGAGAGGGAGCTTCTTTTTTGTGGGCGATGTAAAACAATCGATCTATCGATTTCGTGGTGGAGTGAGTGCACTGTTTCATCAGGTTGCGGAGATGTTTGATGTAAAGCTCGAACCGCTCAAGGTGAACTATCGATCGCGCAGTGAGATTGTTAACTTTGTGAATCGTTCTTTCGAGGGAAAAATTAAAGGGTATATTCCCCAGCAAAGTCCGCAAGGCTATAACGGGGGATATGTTGAGGTACTCATGAGCGACGATCCGCTCCAATCACTGATCGAGAAGGTCTCTTGGTTGATTGAAAAAGGGGTTTCTGCGGATAAGATCGCAATATTGACTGCAACCAATAAAGATGGTAGTGCAGTGGAGGAGGTGCTGAGTGAACTGGGATACGATGTGGTGACCGAGACGACCGCACGCCTCATTTTTCAGCGGAGCGTCCGTGCCATTATCGAGTATCTGAGATATGGTTATTTTGGTGAAGAGATATACCGCTCCAACTGTGCTGCATTACTCGGAATAGAGGGTGAAAAGATAGAGCGTATGCAAGTAAAAGAAGTAAACGCTGCCGTGATAGCTTTCATCCGAAAATTCTGTATAGCAGATAAGAGCGCATTGATGTTTATTGAAGCATTGCAAAGCTATCGTGATATCGAAGAGGTGGTGTTTGAAATAGATCGGCTGGAGAGCACTTCGCCGCAAAGCGATCTTAAAGGGATGAGGATTATGACGGTACATAAATCCAAAGGGCTTGAATTCGAGCATGTTATTGTCCTTGATCGTCTTGGAACTCGGCGGAATCAAAATGATACAATAGTATATGAATACGAGGGGGCAGTTTTGCGGGGGTTGCATTATCGTATCAAAGGGCGCGAAGCGCTCGATCCGTTCTATGCGCGATCACTTGCAGCCGAAAAAAAAGCCTCCGCAGAGGATCAGCTTAATGCCCTATATGTTGCCTTGACGCGAGCAGCGGAATCGCTAAGCGTAATAGCAAAAACGAAACATTCATGGTTCGATCCGCTAGATCTCACTTCCGCTCAGTGGGGAGACTTGGAGGTTAGATCTCAACACGTATCACCCTTAATAGAGCAAAAATCTCCCCATTTTGAAGGGCTCACTTTTGGTCGCCAAGAGGAGAAATTGGGTTCTCAGAAAGAAATCACCCATGATTACGCGGCGGTGCAGTTTGGATTGGCACTGCACTATACACTCGAGATGATGGGGGATTTTGACGGCAAATCGCTAAGTCTCGCTCTAGAATCGACCCGCAACCGTTATGGAGCTTTCCTTTCTTCGGGCTCATTGGAAGAGATTGAGAAACGGATTACGCATTTGATACACGATGAAGAGTTCATCGCATTGAGCCAAGGGGTTTGTTACAAAGAGCAGATGATCCGTCACCAAGGGAATATCGGAGTGATCGATTTGTTGGTGAGGGGTGAAGAGGGATGGCGTATTATCGATTATAAAAGCGGTCGTGAAGAGGAGGTAAAACATGCTGAACAAGTGGGTCGTTATGCTGAAGCAATACGCGCTATGAAGAATACAACGGTAAGCGGATATGTATGTTACCTGTTGGAAGATCGGATTGAATGGGTAAAGTGCTTATAAAAAACTTAATTTCAGTAGATTATAAGTTTAAACGGGTACAATTTCGCCACTTTGTATAGAGACTTTAAAAGGATACTCAAGATGAAATTTACTAAAATTGCTTCACCTGAGCAAATCGAACGTAAATGGGTTTTGATCGATGCGGAAGGGAAAACATTCGGTCGTATTATGACAGATGTTGCTACTCGTTTACGCGGAAAAGATAAACCCTATTTTACCCCGAATATCGATTGCGGTGATTTTGTTGTTGTTATCAACGCGTCAAAAGCGGTTATCAACGGTAGCGGAAAAACGGCTACTAAAACATATCACCATCACACAGGTTACTTCGGTAACGTAAAAAGTGAAAAATTCACAGAACTTTTGGCTACTAACCCAGAAAAAGTTTTCAAACTTGCAGCTCGCGGTATGCTACCTAAAACAAAATTGGGTCGCGCGATGTTGAAAAAACTCAAAGTCTATGCAGGTGCTGAACATCCACACTCTGCGCAGATCGCTAAGTAAGGATAAATAATGGCAAAAACGTATGCAACCGGCAGAAGAAAAACGTCAATCGCTAAAGTATGGTTGACTCCAGGTACAGGCAAAATCACGGTTAACGGTCTTTCATTGGATGCGTGGCTTGGTGGTCTTGAAGCAAAAAAATTGCGTGTTACACAACCGCTTTCATTGACCAAACAAGATACATCAGTAGATATCATTGCAACAACTTTGGGTGGTGGTTTCTCTGGTCAATCAGACGCACTTCGTCACGGTATCTCTCGTGCACTTTGTGTATTTGATCCATCTTTCCGTGCTATCTTGAAACCATTTGGTATGTTGACTCGTGACGCTCGTGTTGTTGAGCGTAAAAAACCAGGTAAACACAAAGCGCGCCGTTCTCCTCAGTTCTCCAAACGTTAATCGTTTGTTTCTTCCCTTATTTGGGAAGAGTTGCGCTTTTTTCCTGCTTATTGCCCTCAAAATGGTATAATCCTACAAAAATAGGATTCTATTTGAAATTCATTTTAACGTTTTTTATACTTATTTTTTCTGGGATCGCTTCCACTCTTCATCTAAGCACTTCATCCAATCCCGCTCGTCTCAATCCTCTTGTCGCTACCGATTCAGCCAGTTCTTTGATCGCGGGATTTTTGTTTAATGCTTTGGTGAAATACGATGAGACGGGACAAAAGATCATCGGGGATTTGGCGGAATCATACCGTTTTATCACTCCGACCCTCATTGAGTTTAAACTGCGCCATGGAGTCAAATGGCATGACGGTAGAGCCTTCAGTGCTCATGATGTCCTTTTCACCTATAACCTGATCAAAGCTCCGACCACCGTTACCCCCTACGCGTCTGATTTTCGTGTTGTCAAGAATGTTCACGTGATCGATGATTTTACACTCCGTGTAACGTATGAAAAACCCTATTTTAAAGCGTTGGAGATTTGGATGATGGGGATTGTCCCCCGCCATATTCTCCAACATGAAAAAGATATCATGGGGTCCAAATTTAACACCGCACCTATCGGAACGGGTCCTTATGTCCTCAAAAAACTCGAATTCTCCAAGCAGATCGTTCTGGAAGCCAATCCCAACTATTTTGAACACCGTCCTAAAATCGATAACATTATTTTTCATGTCATTGCCGATCCTATGACGCGGTTTTTGATGCTCAAATCGGGGCAAATCGATGTTGACGGATTGGAACCGATGCAATTTGAGCGGCAGTTGGACAAAAGCTTTCATCACCGTTTTGCGACTTTGGAACTACCATCGCATAGTTATACTTATTTAGGATTCAATCTCAGGCTGAAAAAATTTCAAGACCCCCGTGTTCGAGAAGCTCTCTCTTTGGCAATCGATCGTGAAAGATTGATTGATGTGCTGTTTTTACGTCACGGAAAAGTGTGTACAGGTCCTTTTTTGCCGGGTGCCAAGGGATTTAATGAGCAAGTAAAGGCTCCAAGGCGGGATTTGGTTCGCGCAAAAACATTATTGAGATCGGCGGGATACTCAAAAGAGCACCCTTTGGAGTTTGAAATCGCCACATCAAACTCCAATGCAATCCGCCCTTATACGGCGGAGATTTTGCAACGTCAGTTGCTCGATGTCGGGGTTAAAGTGACGCTTCGGGTGATGGAGTGGCAGGCGTTTTTAAATACGGTAGTCGCACCGCGAAAATTTGAGACAGTATTGTTGGGGTGGTCGCTCTCACTTACTCCCGACCCTTATGCCCTATGGCACAGTGAGAGCGATGTGTCAGGAGGGTTCAATCTGGTGGGGTATCACTCAAAACGGACCGATAGACTGATAGAGCGGATGGAGAGCTCGACCGATCCGGAAAAAATCGCCGCCTATCAAAAGGAGATTTTCGCTGAAATTGTGAGAGACAATCCCTATCTGTTTTTGGTGATTCCTAATCAAATCAATGTCTATAGTCGCTCGATCAAGGGGGTAAAACCGACGATCAATGGTATTTGGGAAGATTACATACAATGGGAGAAAAAAGAGTGACAAAGCCGGTAATATTGTTTGATTTGGACGGAACGCTGATTGATTCGACTGAAGCAATTTTGGAGAGTTTTCATCACTCTTTAGCACAGCATGGGGTTGTCCGAGGGATCAAAGATGCTCAAATTACCGAACAAATAGGTCATCCTCTCTCGGTTATGTTTGATGCCCTCGGGGTTCCCAAAGAACTCAATGAAGAACATATTGTGAGCTATAAACGTCATTACCGTTCTATCGCATGCGCCAAAACACTTCTGCTGCCGAATGCGCGCGAAGCGATTCAAGAGGCGATGAACTTTGCACGATTGGGAATCGTAACGACAAAAACGGCAGAATATTCACGTGAGATCCTCGAATATCTCGGAGTAATGCACTATTTTGAGGTGTTGATTGGATTTGAAGATGTCCAAAATCTAAAACCCCATCCTGAACCGATTTACAAGGCGATTGAAAAAATGGGGGCTTTGGAGGATGAAATATGGATGATAGGGGACACCAGATTGGATATCGAAGCGGCCAATCGTGCAGGGATAGAACATGTCGCGGTAGCAAGCGGTTATGATAACACGGCACAATTACTTGAATTAACTAATATTATAAAAGATGATGCCCTCGAAGCGGTTCGATACATCGCTATGCGAGGACAAAAGTAACAGTTTTTCTTTCTCATCCAACCTCGTAGAAAGCGAAAAGCTACATTTAAGAGCAACTTTCATAGAATACAGGTATTGATTAAATTCAACTTAAACTTAAGTCATAGGGAGAATTCATGCTAGAGATTCGATGGCATAGTCGTGCCGGACAAGGTGCCGTAACCGGTGCCAAAGGTTTGGCTGACGTTGTATCCACCACCGGTAAGCATGTTCAGGCATTTGCATTTTACGGTTCCGCCAAGCGGGGAGCCGCGATGACAGCGTATAATCGTATTGATGACAAAGTTATCTTGAACCACGAAAAATTTATGAGTCCTGACTATGTTTTAGTTATCGACCCCGCTTTGGTCTATGTTGCTGATATTACGGCTAATGAAAAAGAGAATACTACTTACATCATCACAACCCATTTGAGCACCGAAGAGTTGATCGCATCGCAGCCGAAACTTGCCGGTAAAAAAGTGTATACAGTTGATTGTATCAAAATCTCCCAAGAGACGATCGGTAAAGCTATCCCAAATACTCCGATGTTGGGTGCATTGATGAAAGTTTCGGGAATGTATGATATGGAGTTTTTCAAAGAAAACATGGCGCGTGTCCTCAAAAAATTGCCTCAAAAAATTATTGATGCCAATATGATCGCGATTCAACGCGCGTATGATGAAGTAAAATAAGGAGCATATAATGGAAAAAAAAGGATGGGATGGGTTTGAGATCGGTGCCATGCTCCGCTCATTTGAGGGAGCGGTATCCGGTATTGCGACTATTTTACCGGAAGATCGCCCTTATTCTGCATCAAGCTCGTTTACCGCGAGCGTTGCCGACTGGCGTATTCAAAAACCTTTATTCAACAAAGACTATTGTATCGATTGCCAATTTTGTTGGGTGTATTGCCCTGATTTGTCGATCATTTCACGCGATAAAAAAATGGTCGGAATCGATTTTGACCACTGTAAAGGGTGCGGGATCTGTGTTCAGGTTTGCCCGACAAACCCTAAATCACTGTTGATGTTCCCAGAACAAATAGAGGAAGAGGTGGCTCTCGCTGAGTGGCCCACAAAAAATACTTCAAAAGCAACCACTGAGGCAAAGGAAGAGTAATGGCTGATACATTTGAACTACGCGATATTGAGGTATGGGATGGAAATATGGCGGCAAGCCATGCGTTGCGCCAAGCCCAAGTGGATGTTGTTGCAGCGTATCCGATCACTCCATCTACCCCTATTGTAGAAAACTATGCAAACTTTAAGGCAAACGGTTACATTGATGGGGAATTTGTCATGACCGAATCGGAACACGGTGCAATGTCATGTTGTATCGGTGCTGCGGCTGCGGGTGGTCGTGTTGCTACGGCAACCTCTTCTCAAGGGTTTGCGTTGATGGTTGAAACGTTGTACTCGGCGTCGGGGATGCGTATTCCGATCGTGTTAAACGTAGTTAACCGTGCTATCGGTGCTCCGCTCAACGTTAACGGCGATCACTCCGATATGTATATGGGGCGTGATAGTGGATGGATTCAAATCGACTGCTACAACCCGCAAAACGTATACGATATGAATCTTATCGCATTCCGTGTTTCAGAAGACCACGATGTTCGTTTGCCGGCAATGGTTCACCAAGACGGATTTATGACGTCGCATACGGCGCAAGGGGTAAAAACCTTGAGCGATGAAGTAGCGTATAATTTTGTCGGCGAATATAAGCCGATGAACGATATGCTTGATCTTGATCATCCGGTAACCCATGGGGTTCAAACGGAAGAAGATTGGCATTTTGAACACAAAGCGCGTCAGCAACACGCCCTTATGACTGCCGTAATACCAAAAATCCAAGCGGCGTTTGATGATTTTGAAAAACTAACCGGACGCAAATATAATATCGTTGAAACCTACAACATGGATGATGCGGAAGTGGCCGTTGTGTGTATGGGGACATCGGTTGAAACCGCTGAAGAGGTATCGAACGAACTTCGTGCGCAAGGGATTAAAGCGGGTGTTGTCGGGATTCGGGTGTTCCGCCCGTTTCCACTTGAACAAATTGCGGCTGCATTGAAAGACGTTAAAGCAATCGCGGCATTGGATCGATCCAGTCCGCACGGAACGGTTGGGGCATTGTTCAATGAGCTCTCGGGGGCGTTGTTCAACACTGACACGAAAGCGGTAATGACCAACTATATCTACGGTCTTGGGGGACGTGACTTGACCAAAGCTCATTTGGTAGAGATCTACAACGATCTTAAAGCGAATGCGGATGCGGGCAAACCGACGACTCCATTGCAACAATACATCGGTCTTCGCGGACCGAAACTCTCTTTTTTCTAAGGAGCCACTGTGTCAGAAATCAAAAAAATCAAGAACCTCAAAGAGTTCTCAACATCGGCAGACCGTTTTGAGGGTGCAAACCTTCTTTGCCCTGGCTGTGCCCACTCAATTATCGTCCGTGAAGTGCTGAACGCTACTAATGATGATTTGATCCTTGCGGCTTCAACCGGATGTTTGGAAGTGTGTACTGCCGTTTATCCGTATACTTCATGGGATGCGTCATGGATTCATGTCGGATTTGAAAACGGCTCTTCTGCGGTTGCAGGTGCTGAAGCGATGTATAAAGCGTTGAAAACCAAAGGGCGTTTGAAACAACCGGATCGTACCCCTAAATTTGTTGCGTTCGGCGGTGACGGTGCGACGTACGATATCGGTTTCCAATGGATTTCCGGATGTTTTGAGCGCGGGCACAACATAATGTATGTTTGTTTGGACAATGAAGTCTATGCAAATACCGGCGGACAGCGTTCATCTTCAACTCCGATCGGTGCATCAGCGACAACAACCCCTGCCGGAAGCGTTAGTTACGGTGAAAAGAAAAACAAAAAAGATATGCTTGCTATTATGGCGGCACACGGTGCTCCATACGTTGCACAAGTAGCACCGAACAAATGGAAAGATATGGTTGCTAAAATCCAAAAAGGTTTTGCGGCAGAGGGTCCAGTTTATATCAATGCGATGTCAGCATGTACAACCGAGTGGAAATTTGCTCCGGAAGATACGATCTCTATCTCTGATTTGGCAACCGATTCGTTGGTTTTCCCATTGTATGAGATTATTGACGGAACGCAACTTAATATCACTTATCGTCCGAAAAATATTATTCCTGTACGTGATTACCTTGGAGCACAGGGGCGTTTCAAACACCTCTTCACCAAACAATATGAGTACCTTATCGATGAGTGGCAAGCACGTGTCGATGCGAAATGGGAATATCTTCAACGTCGTGAAGAGGCAAGTGTCTGATTCACTTTACGCCAACGGAGCAAAGCCCCGCTTGGCTACACTAACGCTGAGTTCTCTTCAGCAGAGTGCTCGCATGCAGTAAACCGCATTTTTTCTATCTTCTATTTTTCCCTTACAAAGTTTAGAACTTTCTTTGCTTCTTGCAGCCAATACAATCATTATTGGATAATCTATATGTATCGTATGACTTGTAACCATACCGGTGTTACCGGCTGTTCAGCACGCGCAATTGCGAAACGGGAGAGCAAAGAAGAGCTTTTAAAACTTGCCGAAGAACTCAACGAGACGATTTGTAATGTCGAAATTCGCCCTATTGAGGGGACGATAGAGAAAAAATTACCTATGGAATTATTTCTTAATACGAAAGAGCTTTGGTGAAACGCTATTTTCTCGTACTCGATACATGGACAGGGAGTTAAGTTTTTTTGAGTTTAGCTTGTTCGGGTTCCCAGTATTCCATCTCAAACATTTGAGCCAAGGTGAGTGATCCCCACCCCCCGAGCTGTTCGGCGCTAAGGATAGCGGTAATCGTCTGTTTGACAATGTCGCCGATGATACGGGACTCTTTTTCATCTTTTCCGAGTACCACAATCCCGACCCCTTTGATCACCGCGTAGCGAGGGGCAAGATCGAGGCAAAAATGTACGCTTGAGGCGTTGGTATTAAAATAGTCTTTGTATTCTTGTGCAAATTTTGCGATTCCCTCCGCAATATCATTATCGATAATCGCTGGAAAAGGTTTGATTCGGATCACGTGTTCAGGAGTCAATCCCCCTTTTTTAACCAGCGTTTCGAGATTGGGGAGGATGCTAAAGAGCTGAGCGCGGGGCGAGTCGATGAGCAGTGGGAATAGATCGCATCCGCACAGTTTTGCCACTTCAATTCCGACAGCTTGTGCAATAATGGGATCACCTTTCCCTTCGCAGTCTCCGCAGGGGAGGGTGACCTGTTTTGAGAGATACTCTTCGGCGACGGTGACGATCCCGATCATTTTTTCATAAGAGTGCTTGGCGTCATTGTCAAATGTAAAGACACCATGGTGCATCAAAACCATCCCAGTAAGACTCTCCCAATCGATGGTGCGGGTAATCTGATAGATATGTTTGGCAAGGTCAAATCCGGGCTTCACATAATCGACGATGAGCATATTATCACCGTAGAGCTTGTGAATCAGCCCTTTTCCATTGGGGGTATTGGTGAGGGTGACGACGGCATCGGCATGGGTATGATCGACGAATGTGAAAGGGATGATGGCATGGAGGATCGCTTCGATCGAGGGGTTAGGGAAGCTTTGATCGCTCATTGCGGCACGCTGTTCAGCGACCATTTGGGTATCGCTGAGGCTTTCTCGCGTCGCCATTTCCAAAAGAACATCGAGGTTTACAGGAGAAAATCCCCCTTTCTCGATCGTATTGAGATTCCAGCCGCTCCCATTGACGTAGAGGGTGTTATCGATTGTGACCGAGGTGTTTCCGCCGCCGTGAAGAACCAAGCTCTTTTCCTGACCCAACAACTGCGATGTGTAGACCCTCATCCCCAGCGGGTCGTTTTGATATTGGGCGGCAACAGTAGCGTCAAAGAGGCTTGTCATAATTTGAGTTCCTTATACTAGTGGTCAAATTATAGCGATGAGGGGATAAAATATGTTAATATTTCCCCAAATAAAGATAAAAATCAAGGATTTTCATGCCGTTATTGGATAGTTTTTGTGTCGATCACACCATTATGCCCGCTCCTGCAGTTCGTAAAGCCAAAGGGATGAAAACCCCCAAGGGGGATGACATTACCGTATTTGACCTCCGTTTTGTCAAACCCAACGAAAAGACCCTCTCACCTGAGGGGATACATACTTTAGAACACCTTTTTGCCGGATTTATGCGCGATCATCTCAACTCAGAGAGTACGGAGATTATTGACATCTCTCCGATGGGATGCCGTACCGGATTTTATATGTCGGTGATCGGTACGCCGAGTGAAGAGACGGTAGCCGATGCGTGGGAAGCGTCGATGAAAGACATCCTTGAAGTGAAAAGCCAAAACGATATCCCCGAACTCAACGTTTACCAATGCGGAACCTACAAAATGCACTCTCTCGAAGATGCTAAAGCGATTGCCGCCGAAGTACTCCGCAAAGAGATCGATATCATGGATAATGAAGCACTCAAACTTGATATGACGAAAGTAGAACAATAAAATGATTCTCCTTTTGCCGATGGATGGGGATGATACCCAAGAATCCGAACTGACCGGTATTGTAAGCGCTTCATTTTGGGCGACGGTGGAGATCGAAGAGGGGCGTGTCGTTGAGATTAATTTTTATAAAGACCGCTCCGAAATAGAGGCACCGTGTGATGCGGTAATTGTTACCAACAATTACGAGCCGGTGATGGAGTTTCTCGATCAGCAGATGATGGTTCTTGTCACCCATTTCCAAAAGACGATTGATGATATCGTCGAAGCCTATTTGTTTAGAGAATTGCACGATTTATCCATTTGATTTTAACGCCATCGGAATGCATCCTGATATGCCGACGGCGGGGCAAGCCCTTCGCCTTTGGTTCCGAACTTATAGATATGAGGTTGCTCATATCTATAACAGTTCTCATGCTAATGCTGTGTTTTGCTCAGCGCAAAGCTCACGCACGCTTACGTGCTTTTTATCACCTAAAGGTAATAAATGATCACTTCTCTTCTCCATCCTACCCCCCATACGAAAATCATGGTGGTGACGACCCATTTGGACTCTATGGCGGAGGAGTTGAGCCGTTTTCTTGCTCCTTATGAGGGGCTGATCGATGTTTCCCTTTTTCCGGGGGATCATCAGAGCTTGGAGCCTTTTCATAAAACGTTTATCATTAAAGATTTTAAATCTCCCGCAGGAGGAGTCCCCCGCGATTACGCGAGCGTAATCGTGCAGGATGTGTTGCACCTGCACGAATCACCTCGGAAATTTTTGGAACTGATTTACCGTACCCTTCTTAATGCTTCTGAGATCATTATTGTCCAAAAAAACGGTTCGATGAGTATTGTGGAGGTGGAATCGTTGCTCGATGAGGTCGAATTTCGGGCGATCAATACCATGAGCGATTTGATCGATAGGCACGAAGTGATTGTGGGAAAGAAGATGCATATGTGGGGTAGAGGGCTTTAATTTGTAGCAATATTGTGCTACAATTTTACATATAGTCTATAAGGAGGTGTATTATGCCATTGGATGCAACAATTAGAGCACGATGCGATGCAGATTTAAAAAATGCGGCAGAAGCAATATTTAAAGAACTCGGTATTTCCACTTCTCAAGCGATCAATATGTTTTTAGCCAAAGTAAAGATCGAAAAAGGGATACCTTTCGAGTTGAAAATTCCTAATGAAACGACTCAAATAGCGATGAATGAAGCTAAGAAGGGGATCAACATGGAAGCGGTCACTTTGGATGAATTGAAAGCTGAGTTTGAGAATGCAAAACATGCTAGGGGAATGGAGAGGTTTTAGGGAGTTTCATGTCAGTGGTGACTTGCTCATCATCTATTGCTACGATGATGACGTGCTAAAATTGATCCGCATGGGTAGTCATACCCGGTTGTTTGGTTGAAAATGAAATGGGTACAAAGCGATGACGGGAGCTATACCGCCTATTCTCCTGAGTACAATGAACACTACCACTCGACCAAAGACGGCGCTCTCAACGAATCGCTCAAAAAGCACATCGAACCCGCTTTTACGTTGCATAAGGGGAAAGATCATCTACGTATCATTGATATCTGTTTCGGATTGGGATTTAATACTCTACTTAGTCTCTATTATCGAGGTACCTATTGTCCCGATATAACCCTCGAAATCTACTCCCCTGAACTCAATGGCGATTTGATCGCTTCGTTGGTTGATTTTCCCTATCCCGATATCTTTGAGCCGTATCGAAACGTGATAAACGATATCGTAACCCTCGGAGGGTATGAGGATGAGCGGACACAAATCACCGTCGATATTATCGATGCACGGGTTGCGATGCGGCAGTTGGAGGGGGAATGGGATGTGTGTTATCAAGACGCATTCAGCCCCCAAACCAATCCGCTCCTTTGGACGAAAGAGTATTTCGGCGATATTTCGAGATTAATGGGTGGGGATGGTGTTGTGACGACCTATTCGACCGCTTTGGCTACGCGGTTAGCCCTCTATGAAAACGGCTTTAACGTCTATCTAAATCGGGGTGAGGGGTATCGTAACGCGACGATCGCTTCAAGACGGGAATTGATAGAGTATGAGAAGGTCGATATGGAACACAAAATCGCTTGCAATCCTGAGGCCAAAAGTCTCAGAGACAAAAGTTTGGGTCTTTGAATCGGTAGTGATCGATGAGGTGGCGAAGGCGATTTTCGTTGAAACGCCAGAAATGTTTGGGGTCAAAATCAGGGTGAGCCAGCATCGCTTCATAGAGTTCGCAGTGGCTGATCCCCTTGCGATACGATTCGACCATAATCCGCTCCAAGAGTTCGACCGACTCAGGTGTTGTGTCATCGTCGCTAAGTCTTTTGTTAGGGAAAAACGCATACACCTTCCAGATAGAAAGACCAAGTGCGCCAATAAACGCTCCCATCATAATCCACTCAATCGTTTTCATACTTAATACAATGACTGGATATGTTCGATGTCATTCCAGCTCATCCCTTTGGATTTGGAAGCGGTGAGGATATGGCGCATATAGCGGGCGAATACGTCGGTTTCGATATTGACCCGCGTCCCTTTTTTGTAGGTGCCAAAGAGTGTTTCGCGCATCGTGATCGGGATAATCGTGAGGCGAAAAGCACTCTCCATTGCCTCATTGACAGTGAGACTGATCCCATCAATCGTGATTGAACCTTTGGGTGGAATAAGGGGCATAAACGCTGAATCAACTTTGACGATTACGTCATAACTGTTGCCATTATTGCTGATCGATTCGATCGTCCCAATGGTATCGATATGCCCTTGGACGATGTGCCCTTCGAAACGATCCCCCATCATCATGGCGGGTTCGATGTGTACCATCCCTGAGAGTTTTTCGGTCGCGATATGTTTGAGGGTTTCGGGGGAGAGTTCAACACTAAATCCATCACTCTCGATACTCACCACCGAGAGGCAGGTGCCGTTGATCGCGATGGAGTCACCGAGTTTGGGTTTGTGCGTGGCTTTGAGGGAGAGGCGGTTTCCTCCGAAGCTTTTAACCTGTGCCATCTCTCGAATCAATCCTGTAAACATA
>JACXUE010000008.1 GCA_014764075.1 Sulfuricurvum sp. | reverse complement strand
TTTTCTTGGTTTAACAAAACCATTATCGTGGTACAATCGCACCATGATTTCGCACCTCACCCCAATCCAGCACGGCATACTTTTAATGGTATTCGCCTCTTTTTTATTTGCCCTCACAATGGTATTCGCCAAACTTCTCTCTTCATCGATGGGATCGGTCGAGGTCACCTTTTGGCGCAATGCGATCGGATTGGTCGTTATCGCCGTTTTCGCTTTTCGCAAACCGATCCGAAACCGAGGAGGCAAACCCTATACCCTCGTTTTTCGCGGGGTAATCGGAACCGTTGCACTTCTTGCGTTCTTTTATACGATCAGTGCGACTTCTTTATCGAATGCGATCGTTTTTGCCAAAACCGAGCCCATATTTACCACCATCCTCGCCTTTTTTCTCCTCAAAGAAAAACTCCGCTCCAGTGCCCTCATCGCAATCGCCATCGGTTTTTTGGGAGTTGCGATCCTCAGCGGATTCAAGTTTGACTACCTCAATATTATAGGACTCATGAGCGGATTTTTGTCGGCGCTGGCTTATACCAGCGTACGGAGTCTCAAAGAGTATTATGATGAGCGGACGGTCGTTTTGTCGTTTATGATTGCCGGTGTGGTACTCCCTGCTCTTTTGATGATAGGATCGCCGTTCATCTCATCAGAATACTTAGCGTTTGCATTTAGCCCCTTTATCTTCCCTGTGGCGATGGATTGGATATGGATTGTGTTGAACTCTGATGATTTTATTGGGAGCCATTTTGATTGTTTTAAGCGGTCTTCTGTTGTCCCGTAACAAATAGGTTTAGAGTTTGTCTCCGAGTTTATCGGCTATTTTGTCCCCCAACTGATCGATCGGCATCCCCTCTTTGGCATTTGATGAGGTTGCACTCTTTGGTTTCTCGGGTTTTTCAACAGTAACTGTCGACGCATTCACCTCTTCAACGACTGCCGTTTCATTGTTATCTGTACTCCGTTTTGCTAGATAGTCATCCAACAAGAACGCTTTAAAAATCAAAAAAACAAACGCAAATAAAAACAGATATTTGACGATATGCATGTTTTCTCCTATACCTAATAAACAATATAGTAGCGAAGAAAGTTTAACAATACGTGTTCATTAGCAAACACAAGGTACAATTCTCCCAATTTCAGAGATATGGATAGAGTCTTTTTGAGCCGGATGAAAAACAACCCATCGTATTCGATTTACGCATTTATTATCGCCGTTCTGATCCACCTCATCATTATCTTATTGGTTATATTGCTGAATCAGCTCAAGCCGAAAATTCCACCCCAAAAAGAGCCTCTTCAACCTCCCAAAGAGGAGCGATTTCGCCTTTCACTTAAGGAATCACCATCACGCAAACCCGAATCGATTATCCCCAACGAGATTCCGACTCCAAAAAAAACCCTCTCAATTCCTAGAGGCGAACAGCTCGATACCCCATTGCAGCCTCAACCGATCATCAAACCCTCACCGACTCAGCCACAACCGATCGCCAAAACACTACCTCCCGAGCCCGAACCGATCAAAGCGATCAAAGCGCCTCAAAAAGCGTTCGTTCAGCATGTAGCGAAACCAGTCGCCGACATCGAGCGCAAACCTATCCCGAAAAAAGAGCAAGGGTTGTACGACATCCTCTCTAGACCCGATCCATCAGCCCAAGAACAACCTCGAAACAGTACAAAGATTTCGGATAGCATCCAGCGTCTTTACGGAGATAAGTTCAATGAACTCTCGGCGGGAGAGCAAAAATATATCCTCGATAACCAAGAAGTGATGCGCCGAATCACCCAAAAAATATTGGACCGATACGGCCGTTCTCGGATTCCCGACAATTTCCGCGCCCAAGATACCAACATGATCGAGTTTTACCTCCATCCCGATGGGAGCATCTCCGAACTTCGGTTTCTCAAAAATTCTCAACTCTCTATTTTGGACGATACGACCAAAGAGGTAATCGAATTGGCATACGGTCAGTATCCCAGACCCGAACAAAAAACACTCATCCGTTACCGAGTATTTTATAACCTTACAGGGTATTAAACCTCCCTAACAACCTATCGATTTTATACGGCTGTATCACGCTGTCGCTACCATCCAACCATGAAACACTCTTCAAAGAGCAGTTTGCTACCTCTTATTCAATACCGCCAAAGCACCCTTATAAATCGGCTCATCGATAAACCCGTACCGTTTATCGACAAAACCGCTGACCCCCTGATCACGATGAGCTTCGAACACTCTCACAATCTCCTGAGCTCTTGCCATCTCCACTTCGGAATGTCCAAAAATTTCATGAATTAGCTCTACCTGTGCGGGGGCGATACACCCTTTGGCCTCATACCCCATCATCTTTTCAAGTTCGAGCCAATTTCGTAAACCGTCACTGTTTTTATAATCCTGATAGACAAACGAAACCGGTTTGACATCACACGCACGGCACGTCATCAGAAAATGGGCAAGCATATACTGAGCGGTGGGGTTATCAGGAATCAAAAGGGTTTGAGATAATCCCAAATCGGCGAACAGATCAAGAACCCCTAGATAAAAAGCGGTAATTCGCGGATCGATTTTCAACGTCGATAGGGCAAGCCAAGCCTCTTTGGTCTCGATGGAGAGGTGGATCTCTATCCCTTCATCAACAAGAGCTAAAGCCCTCTTCACATCCTCAACGCTCCGAATTTTCGGAACCCGAATCGCATCGGGCATGAACGGGTTGAGAAACAAAATCTCCTCATCACCCCCTTCACCCAGCGGATTGACCCGAACCACCAGTTTTTTGTCGCATTTGGGATTCGATGCCAACGCCATTGCACAGAGTGCCAAAGCGTATGGCTTTTGTTGTGCACTTACGCCGTCTTCGAGATTGAGCATCACACATTCAGCAGCTAGATTCGGTATTTTAGATAGATGTTTGACATTATGGGTCGAGAGCATCATCGCAGATCGAAAAGAGAGAGAAGTGTTGAGCTGGCGTTTTATCGGGATAGCAAGGGAGCGGAGCGACTCAAGATCGCCAGAGTCTAAAAACTCATTGAGCTTTTGCGGGTTGTTTAGAGGCATGTTTAAATTCCCCACGATGTAGATAATAGTAGAGCGTCTGTATCTCAGCATCAGTGAGATAATAGCGCGGCATCCCTACGATACGACTGTTTACTTTTTCGTAAAACTCATGAAACGAGAGTTTGCTGATCGGTTTTCCAGCGAAAACTTTGTCCTTCCCTTTATCCCGATAACGGGCGATCAATTTTCCCTCCCCTTTCTCTCCGTGACACAAATGACACCCTACTCCGCGTGGATTATAATAAAGACCGCTTGCATACTCCTCTTTTGTAATAAACGACTCCGAATACGCCAATGTGAATCCCAAAATCAACAATAAACTAGCGCGCACCTAATCCCTTTAACCAAATATTAGTCTGAACTTGGTATCATACCCAAAAACAATTTGACGGTGATTAAATGCAGATTCTTGACGGTAAAGCCCTCGCGCAAAAAATCGAAGAAAAAGTCTCTCTCGGAGCCAAAGAACTCAAAGCCGCAACCGGAAGAGTCCCCGGATTAGCGGTGATTTTGGTTGGGCACGATCCTGCGAGCCAAGCCTACGTCGGAATGAAGAAAAAGGCGTGTGACCGTGCAGGTTTTTACTCTGTAACGCACGAAATGCCTGATGACATCTCCCAAGACGCAATTATCAAAACCATCGAAATGATGAACAAAAACCCAAATATTGATGGGATTCTGATCCAACTCCCCCTCCCTAAACACATCGATACCACGAAAATCCTCGAAGTGGTCGCCCCGACCAAAGACGTAGACGGGTTTCACCCTTATAACGTCGGTCGCCTCGTAACGGGACTAGACGGATTTGTCCCCTGCACACCGCTGGGGGTAATGGAGCTATTGGCAGAATACAATATCGACCCCAAAGGAAAAAACTGCTGCGTCGTGGGCGCTTCCAACATCGTCGGAAAACCGATGGCGGCACTGCTTCTCAACGCCAACGCCACCGTCGAAATCTGTCACATTTTTACTGATGATTTGAAAAAACATACCCTCAATGCCGACATTATCCTCGTAGGAGCAGGGGTTATCAATCTAATCAAAGAAGATATGGTAAAAGAGGATGCGATCGTGATCGACATCGGGATCAACCGTGCCACCGACGGTCGTCTGGTCGGAGACGTCGATTACGACGCGGTAGCCCCTAAAACCTCCTACATCACTCCGGTACCGGGGGGAGTGGGACCGATGACGATTGCGATGCTCCTCTCTAACACCCTTAAAGCCGCACAAATCCACGCACAAGAAGAGAACTCATTTTGAAGAAAAAAATATTTGACGGGCTCCACAGCGCCTACCGTTTTTCGAACACATGGACAGGGACGATTATCATCGTCTTATTTGTCATTTTTTTCATAGCCCAAGCGTTTCGTATCCCCAGCGGTTCAATGAAAGACTCTCTTTTGGTCGGGGATCATCTCTTTGCCAAAAAATTTGCTTATGGCATTTCGACCCCTCATATCCCGTTTCTTGAGATCCCTTTGATCCCCGGAACCGACGGTCATATTATCGACGGTGACGAGCCAGAGCGCGGCGATATCGTCATTTTCCGCTACCCGAATAACACCCAGATGCACTATGTCAAACGGTGTGTTGCACTGCCAGGAGATGAGCTGTTTTTACGGGACAAAGTTCTTTATCTCCATCCACGTGAAGGGAACGATTACGCCCGCAAAGCGTTTAGCGGTTATGAAATTGTCGAAATTGAGGGAAAAGCATGGGTGAAAAATCCCTACGCCAAAGATCATCCAGGTATCCACAACGATGAAAAAATCGTCGATAATGGTCTCTATCCAAGCGAGCTTTTCAACTTTTCACCGATTGAGGTCCCCAAAGGGGAATATTTCATGATGGGAGACAACCGCGACCACTCCAACGATAGCCGTTTTTGGGGTTCCGTCCCTTATGGCTTGATCGAGGGGACGCCGTGGTTCGTCTATTTTAGTATGGATAGCAACCATGAAGTGCGTTGGGATCGAATCGGAAAAACACCAACCGATTTAGAACAAAAAACGATTTTGGATCGTGCGGTGGCAGAACGGATCAGAGAAGACTCAAACGACCATGAGCTCTATTGAACTGCTCGAAATCGGCGCGGCGGTCGTTGCGCTCCTCATCGCCATCATCGGACATGAAATCATGCACGGATGGGTTGCCTACAAATACGGCGACATGACCGCCGAAAACAGTGGTCGCCTCAGCATCAATCCCCTCATTCATATCGATCCTTTCGGTTCTATCCTTGTCCCTTTGATGACCTATTTTCTCCCGATGTTGATGGGAGCCGACAGCGGATTTTTGTTCGGTTGGGCGAAACCGGTACCCGTCAATACCCACACTGTTATCCGCAACGGGGGATACTATGCCGCAATGCAGGTCTCTTTGGCTGGGATTGTTTATAATCTCTTTTTAGCCACCCTCTCCTCCGTTATTTTGCTATCTATGACACAACCGAGTGAATCGGACAGCATTGCCTATATTTTCGGATATATTCTGATCCTCAAACTTCTCTTGATCAACGTTATTTTGGCGGTTTTCAACCTCCTTCCGATTCCGGGATTTGACGGAGCCCATTTCATCAGCTATTTAACGCTGAAATATAAAATACGTGCCGTTGCCGAATTTTTCGCTAAAGCCGAACCTTATGGAATGATTGTTATCATCATCATATTGGTTACGCCGTTGAAAATTCCTCTTGTCATGTGGCCGATACAAACGGTCTTAAATTTGCTCGTAGGTTAAGGAGAGTTATGAAATTTTATGTTGCCACCGATCACGCCGGAATCGATCTTAAAGATTTTACGGTTGAAAACCTCCGATCCAAAGGTCATGAGGTGATCGATTTAGGGCCATTTACGAAAGATCGCGTCGATTATCCAGATTACGCCGTCAAAGTGTGTGAAAGCGTCCTTGCCGATCCATTATCCCAAGGGATTTTAATCTGCGGTTCAGGGATCGGGATGAGTATGGCGGCTAACCGTCATCACGGAATCCGTGCCGCACTTTGTCATGATGCCTATACCGCCACCGTTGCCCGCGGGCATAATGATGCCAATGTTTTGTGCTTTGGTGAACGAATTGTCGGTCAAGGGGTCGCCGAATCGATCTTGGACGCATGGATTGCCGGAACTTTTGAAGGGGGTCGCCACTGCGGCCGTGTTGAGAAGATCGAAGCCATACAAGGATAATCCATGTTTTTAGAGTGGTCGTTACTCACCGTTGTAACATTAGGGGCTATCTTCTTTTTGGTGAAAATGTTCTATTTTCGTAGCATCACCGTCAAAGAACAGCGCAGCAGCGAAATGATGAAGCTTACCCTTAAAGAAGCGGAAGTACTGATCCGAAAATATCAGATCCAACTTCAACGCGCTTTGGGGAACGTCGATATCCTCAGTGAAGAGCTCAACAACCTCCGTAACGAAGTCAAATCACTCAAAGCCCGCAATTCAAAACATCGTGCCGAAACCGATCGTCTACAAAATAAAATCAAAGAACTCGAAGGGCGTATCGACGCACTGATTTAACCATTATTCAAGGAATACCTATGAATCTGAGCATAAGCGACCGAACCATTTTAATCAATGCGATCCGCGATATCCCCGATTTCCCAAAACCGGGGATAATATTTAAAGACATCACTACCCTTCTTTCAGATGCCGAAGCGTTTGGGATACTGATGCGCCATCTACACGAGCGTTACGCATCGTATGGTCTCACTCATGTTGCTGGGATCGACGCGCGCGGATTTATTTTCGGAGCGGCACTTGCCCAAATGCTGGGGGTCGGGTTTGTCCCTATCCGCAAAAAAGGGAAACTCCCCTACACGACCGTTTCAGAAAAATACTCTCTCGAATACGGTGTGGACGAGGTTGAGATTCATATTGACGCTTTTAGTGGTGTTGAAAAACCCCGCGTATTGTTGATCGACGATTTGATCGCGACAGGAGGAACCGCCTATGCAGCCGCCAATCTAATCAACAAAGTAGGCGCGGAGTGCATCGAAGCGTGTTTTGTGATGGGACTTGATTTTCTGAGCGGCCAAAGCAAACTGCGTGATCTCGTTAAAGTCTATACTGTGATTGGAGTTGATTAATGTATATCCCTAAAGCCTCACCCTTTGATCCCGTAGAGGGACATTTTGGTATCTTCGGAGGGCGCTATGTCCCCGAAACACTCATGCCGGCACTATTAGAACTCGAAGAGGCTTACCAACAAATCCGTTTTGATGAGAGCTTTTGGAAAGAGGTGGACGGTTATCTGGTCGATTACGTCGGGCGCCCCAGCCCCCTTTATTATGCCGCCAACCTCTCGGAAGAGTTAGGGGCAAAAATCTATCTCAAACGCGAAGACCTCAATCACACTGGAGCGCACAAGGTCAACAACGTCATCGCCCAAGGGCTGATGGCTAAACGGCTGGGCAAGAAAAAAGTGATCGCCGAAACGGGGGCGGGACAGCACGGTGTTGCCACTGCAACCATCGCCGCACTTTTGGGACTGGAGTGTGAGATTTTCATGGGAGCCAAAGACGTAGAACGCCAAGAGCTTAACGTCTTTCGGATGAAACTCCTCGGAGCCAAAGTTCACGCCGTCGAGAGTGGAAGCAAAACACTCAAGGATGCCATGAACGATGCGATTCGCCATTGGGTGACCCATGCTCGGGATACGTTTTATATCATAGGAACCGTTGCTGGACCCCACCCTTATCCGATGATGGTACGCGACTTTCAAGCGATCATCGGATATGAAGCACGCGCACAAATCCTCGAAAAAGAGGGGCGTCTTCCCGATCATGTCATCGCCTGTATCGGTGGCGGCTCCAATGCCATCGGTGCATTTCAGCACTTTTTGGACGACAAAGAGGTACAGTGTATCGGAATCGAAGCGGGAGGTCTTGGGGTCGATACCGACAAACACGGTTGCTCTCTCGAAAAGGGGCGCCCAGGGGTATTGCACGGTCAGATGAGCTATCTTCTCCAAGATGGTGACGGTCAAATCCTCGAAGCACACTCTATCTCAGCCGGTCTGGATTATCCAGGAATCGGACCTGAACATGCGTTTCACAAAGACAACGGCACCGTCCGGTACGATAACATCACCGATGCGGAAGCTCTGGATGCTTTTGTGTGGTTGAGCCGTGCTGAGGGGATTATCCCCGCATTTGAAACAGCTCATGCGGTTGCTTATTTGAAAAAGATGGTCGATATCCAAGGAAAACTCATCATCGTCAACCTCTCCGGACGGGGAGACAAAGATATGGTTCAAGCCAAACAGATTTTGAATTTCGACAACTAAGGCAACTTGTGGAACATCTTTTTTTAGAGTGGCTCAAAGAGTATGGGTACATTGTCCTCTTTGTATGGAGTATTCTCGAAGGTGAGCTTGGACTTGTTATGGCAGGGATTATGTCTCATACGGGTAATATGTTTCTCCCCTTTGCAATCATCGTAGGGGGATTGGGAGGATTTGTCGGCGATCAGATCTATTTTTACATAGGTCGATTTAACAAGAGCTATATCCATAATAAGCTCCGTTCCCAACGCCGAAAATTTGCAATTGCCCACCTCCTTCTCAAAAAATACGGCTGGCCCCTCATTTTCGTTCAGCGCTATCTGTACGGCATGCGCACCGTTATCCCAATGGCTATCGGTTTGACAAAATACTCTTCTCGTCATTTTGCGATTATCAACTTCATTAGTGCGATTTTTTGGGCTGCTTTAACAATTATTCCAGCCTACTATTTCGGAGCAGAGTTGCTTAAACTTCTAGCATGGATCAAAGCACACTGGTATTTTGCGATTCCGTTTGCACTAACTATTTTCGGGAGTATCGCTTTTATTTTTAACCGCATTGAAAAAAATCTTTTGGAGAAACGCCGTGAACGTCAAACTGTCTAATCAACCACTAGCCCTTATCGATGCCAATCTGACATTGGAATTTATCACCCCAAAAGGGTTTGAAACTCACCCTCACAGAGCAATCCTGACACATGCGGGCTTCAAAGCAGAGGGGGAGCAACTCTGCACTCTGCACGAACAGCGTTTAATGGTATGTGCGATTGCCGAAGATGCAACTACCGAACTCTATCGTGCCACAATGGCCAATGCGATCAAAGCGGCGATGGGATTCAACTATACCACTCTCAAAATAGCCCAATACGGCACATCGATGTTCGCACCGATGATCGAGGGGGTGGTGCTTGGAAGTTATCGTTTTGAACAGTACAAATCCGAAACCAAACCCTCTGCCCTGACCCAGATTATTTTCTCCGCCGAGAATCACGACGGTACAACCCATGATTTTGATGAGCTTGAAACAACTCTCAATCAGACCCTAATCATAGCCAAAGCGACCAATTTTGTCCGTGATTTGGTGAACCAAACCCCATACGACATGACACCCCAAGCGATGGCGGTCGCCGCTGATACCTTGGCAGAAAAAAATGGACTTGAGTGCACCATTCTCGATGTTAGTAGCCTCGAAGCCGAAAAGATGAACGCAATGCTCGCGGTCGGTCGTGCATCCAGCAACCCTCCCCGCCTCATCCATCTCGCCTATAAACCCAAAAATCCCAAAAAAGTGATCACCCTTGTGGGCAAAGGGCTCACCTACGACAGCGGTGGACTGAGCCTCAAAGCGGCCACCTCAATGGTGACCATGAAGATGGACAAAGCGGGAGCGTGTGCCGTGATGGGAATCATCAAAGCGGTCAGTGAGTTGAAACTCGACATCGAAGTGCACGCATTTATCGGTGCCGTAGAGAACATGATCGGCGCCAACGCCTACAAACCCGACGACATCCTTCGTTCCAAAAACGGCAAAACGATCGAAGTGCGCAACACCGATGCCGAAGGTCGTTTGGTGCTCGCCGACGTTTTAGGCTATGCCCAAGAGAACGTCAAAGCCGATTATATTTTTGATTATGCTACCCTTACGGGTGCGTGCATGGTAGCCCTTGGGCCGTATACGACGGGAGTTATGGGGCATAATCAAGAGCTCAAAGAGAGCTTCGTAAATGCCGCCGAAAAAGCAGGGGAGTATTGCGGTATTCTACCGTTCAACCGCCACCTCAAAAAACTGATCAAAAGCGACCTTGCCGATGTGTGCAACGTCTCTAGCAAACCTTATGGCGGAGCGATCACCGCCGCCCTCTTCCTTGATAACTTCATCGATGAGGATATGAAAGAGAAATGGGTCCACTTTGACATCGCAGGTTCAGCCTATACCGAAAGCGCATGGGATGTTCACACCTACGGTGGAACCGGTGCAGGAGTGCGGATGACATTAAAATGGTTGATGGAACAGTGTAAATAAATCCCCGTCATTCCCGCACAGACGGGGATCCAGCTTACAACATCCGATAAACTTCTTTTCGGTGTGCTACTTTGACCACATAGACCATAACAATTTCATCTTCGATCTCGTATAAAATCCGATAATCCCCTACTCTGATCCGATATTTTTCATCACCGCTCAGCTTTCTACACCCCATAGGTCTAGGATTGCTTCCGAGTTCTTGGATATGAGAAACAACCCTTTTTAAAATCACCGAAGGGAGATTTTCTATCTCTTTCGCCGCCGATTTTTTGATCTCGATCTTATAGCTTCCCATTAGCTTCCAGCTGCTTTAGAAATGACTCAAACGACAATGTCTCTTCATTTTTTCGCTCTTCGAACGCTTTGAGATCCATGTTGTCTTCTCTCAATGCATCAATAACGATATTATTGACGAGAGATGAGAGTGACTCGGAAGTCTCTAGTGCTTTGAGTTTGAGGAGCTTGAGGATATCCTCATCGAGAGTAATGGTGGTACGCACACTCATAGCATCTCCTTTTTTGAGTGCATTATAGCATATTCTCATCAATACATCATGATGATTAAACATCTTACTTCTCCCCTCAGTCCCTACTCAACAACTATAGTTTATAATTCCTCCAATAATTTACACATCAAAATACACCAAGGGAACCACTATGGGCTTATCAATCGGACTCGTCGGACTACCAAACGTCGGAAAATCAACCACTTTTAACGCACTCACCAAAGCACAAAACGCTGAAGCGGCAAATTATCCGTTTTGTACCATCGAACCAAATAAAGCGACCGTTCCAGTTCCCGATATCCGTCTCAATGAACTGGCTAAAATCGTCAATCCTGAACGTATCCAATACTCAACACTCGATTTTGTCGACATAGCAGGTCTCGTCAAAGGGGCAAGCAAAGGCGAGGGACTAGGGAATAAATTCCTATCCAATATCCGTGAAACCGAAGTGATCCTCCAAATCGTCCGCTGTTTCGACGATGAGAACATCATCCATACCGAAGGGCGTATCGATCCCATCTCCGATGTCGAGATCATCGAAAACGAACTGATCTTCGCCGACATCGAAGTCCTCACCAACCGTATTGAGCGTCTCAAAAAACAGGCAAAAAATGACAAAGAGGCAGCAGCGATGGTGACGTTTGCCGAAGAGCTTGCCGAGTTTTTGGCAGAGGGGAATCTTGCCCGTAATTTCCCCAAAGCGGACAGCGAAATATTTGAAAAGCTAAACGCCGAAGTACGTCTACTCAGTGCCAAAGAGATCATGTACGGAGCAAACGTCGATGAAGAGGGTCTCACCGAAGACAACGATTACGTCATTCGCCTTCGTGAGCATGCTGCCAAAAACGGCTGTGAAGTGATCAAACTCTGCGCCAAAATCGAAGAAGAGTTGGTAGGGATGGAAGACAACGAACGTGATGAATTCCTCCGTGATATGGGTGTCGAAGAGTCTGGATTGGAGCAAATCATCCGCAAAGGATTCGATAAACTCGGACTCATGAGTTATTTTACTGCCGGCATCAAAGAGGTTCGAGCATGGACGATCCGCAAAAATACAACGGCTCCGAAAGCAGCCGCCGTGATCCATAATGATTTTGAAAAAGGGTTTATTCGTGCCGAAGTGATTAGCTATAATGACTACATCACTTGTGGTGGAGAGAATAAATCTAAAGAAGCTGGAAAAATGCGTTTGGAAGGAAAAGAGTACATCGTCCAAGATGGTGATATTATGCACTTTAGATTTAATGTATAATAACTGTATTCATTTACCTCTCATTCAGAGGTAAATCCTTAAGGAGTCTCAATGCTTCTCAAATACGTCGGTCCAAAACCTCTCATCTCTGCTCACGGTGTCTCATTCGATCTCAACAAAGAAGATAAATTTGTCTACCTCAGTATTGTTGCCGAATTGATTCAAGCTCTTGATCACAATTACCAAGCCGATGAACGCTATACCTATTTGACTATGGCAAAACCTCTCAGTCCGGAAAAAATTTACAAAATTATTGCCGATAAAGACAATAAACTTCCAATGGAAATAAAAGAGCGTCAGAGTGTTGCCGAAACAGAGTTTCAAGACGAGCTACAACGGGCTCGCAAAAATAAAGTGTTGTGTGATGAAGAGAGAGAAGTTCTTATCCGTAATATTGAACTTTTGCATACCTATCAAATCAATCGCGCTGTCAATAAAACCGTTTATTATGCGGGCATCAATGCCATTGCCAACGAGATCAAACAAGGGCATATCGATTATATCAATGCCCCCATGTTCCCTAAATTTTTACATGTTTTCCACTCTATCCAAGGGGCTTTGAGCAAAATGCACCCACCGATCGACAGTGTGATCGATATTCACGAGCATGGCGGACTTCTCAACGTACGGTTAAACATAACTTTTAAGAATTGAGCCGTCCTATCGTTTGGGCAAAACGGACATTATCTCCGGCTGAAACGCCTAGCTCTACCATCCCTTTTTCGCACAGCATGACGATGGTAGATCCCATGCGAAAACAACCAAAATCATCCCCTTTACTCAAATAGAGATCTTTATAACTGTATTGACTCGGCGATAGAGTCGTATTGGTTCGGATGCGTGGCTCAAAACTCACCTCCATCTCTCCAACATTGAGAGCTCCTACAAGAATCAGAAAAAACCGTTTCCCCTCTGCACTGAGGCACTCCAAAACCACACGCTCATTTTCTACAAACAAATTAACCTGTTTTTTGAGCGAAGGGATATTGACCGGATAGAGCTTTCCGGGGATATGGACGACATGGAGCACCTGCATATCGATCGGGGCGTGATAGCGATGATAATCGCGGGGTGAGAGATAAAAATTGACGAACATCCCATTATGTATACTTTTTTTCGATTCACTGGAGATTCCATCCCCTAAAACCTCATCGACACTGTAACTCATCCCTTTAATTTGCAGTGCCAAATCACCACTAATCGTTCCGCACTCGGTAATCAACGAATCGCAGGGGCTAATCATATCGAGCGGATCGGTTGAAAAGTGGCGCATATGCCGAAATCTTCGGGTAAATAACGCATTTAACGTAGGATAAGATTCAGGCGTTTCAAAATCGGACATATCCAGCCCCATAAGTCGGACATAGGTTTTATTGATGAGTGATTGAAACACTTTAGTGTGTTCTTTGGAAGCAAATTTTCCAAAAGCTTGTGAAATAGCTGAGGTGACGTGTTGTTTCATTATGACTCCTGATCCTCTTCGGTTTGAATTTCCCGTTTGGCGATCTCCTCGATCAATACGGTGGCATAACACCCTTTCGGGAGGGTGAAATGGAGTTCAAACCAGGCTTCCTGCTCTTTATACTCCCCCTCGATCTCTTCAGGGAAAATCCATCCGTAACGACGTGCACCGTCGATCCCACTCGTGATCGTGTCGTACTCCCTCTCTACACTCTCAGCCCATCCTGTTGCACGCGTAGCACGTTTGCCGCTGAGCAACCCGCTCACCGAAATATCCCGTCGATTAAATCGCTCCACCTCATCACCGCTCTCGTAATGAAAAATTTTCCCATAGGGGTAGTGCATCATCACATCCCCGTGGATCAATTTGAACGGATGGGGTTGAGCTTTCATCGCTTTAAGCTCCTCTTCATCCAATGGTAAAATATTGACCAACTCATCCACCCCGAAACTCTCAATGAGTTTAGAGATTTCGATACGGCGGGCAAGCCAACCGTTAAAGAGATAACTCTGATACGAATTGACATAAAACTGCGCCAATTTTTTGTTTTTCTCTTTGAGATTTCCCGCTAGTATCGCTTGGCCTTTTTTATAGTTCTCACCATCCAATCCAAAGCGCTGAAACCCGAAATAATTGGGCATTCCGTATTGTTTGATCATCTTTAGTGCCTCTTTAATTTTGATGGCGGCAGTTGGATTGACCTTTTTGAGACGGATAAAAAAACGGTTCCCCTTAAGATGCCCCACGCGGATTTTATTGTTATGGTACGTCTTTCCTAGGATTTTAATCCCCTCATGCTCGAAGTTTTCCAAAACCCCCTCATATTTGCGCGGCAATGAGATGTATTGCTTGGTTTGGGCATTTTTGTCTTTTAATCCCGCATACCCAATATCACGCCCTTTGATTCCCAAATGGTTGCTGAAAATATCGACCATTTGCCACGTCGAGAGATTTTTTTTGCGAACATGAAGTACCAAATGCTCCCCTTCCCCGCTAAAAGGGTACAAAGGGATCTCGTCGACGACAAAATCACGCGCCGACTGACGAAAATAAAAATCAATCGAACTGTGGGGAAGATAATAGTGACGTTCCATGAAACTCCTAAAAATGGTGCGCTTTGCACCGAGGGATAAAACGACCTCGTCGTGCACGGGCAACAGGGGTGATACGGGTTCGGGTACGTGCGGCAATCCGCCGTATAGTGTTCAATCGGCTGGGTGAAAAAGCGATCAACATCTCATACTCTTCCCCACTGCACCCTATTTTTTTGGGGATTTTTTTACAAAATCGAACCCCCATTTTGTTGGCATCGCACAGTTTCCCGATATCGCTAAACAGACCATCAGAGATATCCATTCCGCACCGTAAATAGCGGCTGGCGTGTGTAACAAACGATTGACGCAATGTCGGAGAAATAAAACGACTTTTGGTATGCACTTTTCCCCCGCTGAGCAAATAGCGCAAATCTCTTGCGGAGTTACCGATCTCTCCGGTATAAGCAATAATGTCTCCATCTTTCAAACCTTTACGATAAAGCGGTTTTTGGGCTTTTGAAATGATCGTAACCGAAAGATCGAGTTTGGGGTTAGCTATCGTATCCCCTCCGATAATCTCAATGCCGTACTCTCGTGCGGCGGCTTGAATACCGCGTGAGAGTTCATCCATTTGATGCAATGTCATCGATTTGGGCATCCCTATTCCCAACAGTGCATACTTGGGAGTCGCATTCATCGCTATGGCATCTGAAATATTGACAATCATCGCTTTATAGCCGATCTGATAAGGGGACATCCACAAACGTTTAAAATGGACATTCTCAAAAAAAAGATCTTTACTGTAAACCCATTTGCCGATAGCTGCCCCATCATCACCGATATGGGTAGAATCTGAACAAAAAGTGGAGATAAAATAGTTTTCAATATTCATAATGGTATCATTATAGACAAAACCGCATTATAACTGCGTTAAATGGATTTTTGAGATTGTTTTACAGTAACCAGCATAGATTTTAAAACACCCCTTTAAATACAAAGTTAGAGTTTCACTGTTAACTCAAAAAATATCTCACAACAACACCCTCCAAACAAAGTCATTTTAACGACTTTGCTTGAAGAGTTGGGCAAGTCAAGCACAGGAACGTACCCGATCTTAGCGCCAATCCCCCCGATCTTGTAACCATTCCACCCAATGTAGGCGGGTTCCTCTTTTTGTTTTGTTACTATTTTGGACAATCCCCAAGAGTTTTGCCCCAACCTCCATCCTATAACCCTTTTTAATCTTACTCAAGGAGCCGCTCGCTATAATCGTTCAGAGATTTTACACAAGGAAGGCGTATGAGTATTCCCGTTTATACTTATGATGCGGTTATCGTCGGAGCTGGTTTGGCCGGATGTGCTGCCGCTCGCGAATTGCAAAAAGCCGGCAAAAAAGTTGCTGTTATCACAAAACTACACCCTCTTCGGAGTCACTCAGGTGCTGCTCAGGGAGGGATCAATGCTGCATTCAGTGATGCGGACAGTGTCGAGCTACATGAGTTTGATACTATAAAAGGTTCGGATTATCTCGCCGATCAAGACGTGGTTCAGTTTATGTGCGAAAAAGCACCGGAAACCATCCGCTGGGCTGAACGTATGGGTGCGGCATTCAGCCGTAACGAAGACGGAACCATCGCACAACGTCCATTCGGAGGGCAATCCTCACCGCGCGCCTGTTTCGCCAAAGATCGCACAGGACTCACTCTCCTTCAAACCATCTATGAGCAAGCCTTCCGTGAGGGGGTCGAGTTCTGGGACGAATGGTATGTCGCCGACTTGCTGTACAATGAGGGGAAAGTATACGGAGTAGCGTGTTACAACATCCGCAACACCGAAAAAGCGATTTTCAACGCCAAAGCGGTGATGTTTGCTACAGGGGGGTACGCGCGTGCGTTCAAAATTAACTCAAACGCTCATGCAAACACCGGAGACGGACTTTCACTCGTTGCCCGACACGGTCTCCCCCTTGAAGATATGGAGTTTGTCCAATTCCATCCGTCTGGGCTCTCCGGAAACGGTGTATTAATCTCCGAAGCGGCACGCGGCGAGGGGGGGAAACTTCTCAACTCGCTCGGTGAACGTTTTATGGAGAAATACGCACCGAACGCTATGGAACTCGCTTCGCGCGACGTCGTTGCCCGCGCAATTATCCAAGAGATCCGCGAAGGGCGCGGTGTGGGACCGCGTAAAGATGCCGTCTATATCGATTTAACCCACCTCGGACGCGATAAAATCATGGAACGTCTCCCTGAATTACGTGACCTTGCTATCACGTTCTTAGGTCTTGATATGATCAAAGAACCGATCTTGATCTCAGCAACCGCCCACTATTCGATGGGGGGAATTCCGGTCGACAAAGACGGACATGTCCGTAAAAATAACACCGAATTCGTCGAAGGGTTCTACGCGGCAGGTGAGTGTTCATGCTCAAGCGTCCACGGGGCAAACCGCCTCGGAGCCAACTCGGTTCTCGAAGCGCTCCTTTTTGGACGTTTTGTCGGAAAAACAATGGTTGCCGAAGTAGACACTATTGCGTTACATAAAGCAACCGCTGCCGATGCGGAGGGGATGGTAAATGAGATAAACTGGGTACTCACCAATAATGGTCAAGAGTCGGTTTCGCAGCTCCGTGAAGAGCTCCAGCAATCGATGACCGATAATGCAGGGGTTTTCCGCACCGCCGAAACGCTCGCGGCACAAATGGAGATTCTCAAAGATCTACGAAACCGTTATAGAAATATCCGTATTTCTGACAAATCTGAAATTTTCAATACTGAGCTTCAAGAGGCGATCGAGTTTGGCCATATGCTCGACTATTCCCTCTTTATCGTCGCCAGTGCGTTGGAACGCAAAGAGAGTCGGGGGGCTCACTTCCGTGAAGATTTCCCAACCCGTGATGATGAGAATTTCTTGAAACACACCATGGCATACATGGACGACAACGGTAATATCAACTTGGATTACATGGATGTTACCTTAGGTCGTCATGAAGTCAAAGCACGATCATACTAAGGAGAA
>JACXUE010000007.1 GCA_014764075.1 Sulfuricurvum sp. | reverse complement strand
TCTACTTTTATCCTACTCCAATATATCTTAATCGAATATTACTGCTTTGGTCGGAACGCTTTTATAACCTCTTCGTTACATTCAAGATACGGTCCTTCGATCAAATCGATACAATACGGCACCGCCGGAAACACCGCGTCCAAACACTCACGGATCGATTTGGGTTTCCCCGGAAGATTGATAATGAGGCTACGGCCTCGAATTCCGGCGGTCTGTCGTGAAAGGATCGCCGTAGGGACATATTTGAGGCTCACTTGACGCATCAACTCACCAAAGCCCGGCATCATCTTCTCACATACGTTCTCGGTCGCTTCAGGGGTGACGTCACGCTTTGCGGGACCCGTTCCCCCCGTCGTAACTACTAAACAGCACCCCTCACGGTCACATAACTCCATCATTGTCTCTTCAATCGTGTTTTGATCATCGGGGATACAACGATAGACGATTTCATGTTCCGATTTGAGATAATCTCTCATCGCCTCTTGAATCGCCACACCTGAAATATCTTCATAAATCCCCGCACTCGCACGGTCTGATGCGGTAATAACCCCTATTTTGATAACACTCATACTAACTCCTGTAAAAAATGGTTCCCTTTTCGGATCGATGTAACCGTCGCAAACGAAAGAAAAAACTCTCTCGCCCCCTCCACATCGATCACCTGATCTTCCAGTCCGAGATAAACCTCGACCCGTATCCCCTTGGAGCGAATCGTCTCCATCAACTCTTTCGTCCACTCAAAATAGAGTAACTCTTCCAAAGCCTCCGCACTGTTTTCCCCAAATTTAATCGGGGATTTAGGGAGAGGGGCGAAACAGCTGGTGATAAAATTTTCAAGATAGCGTTCACTGTCTTTGAAATATCCAGACATTTGAAGGCGGCGAAACGACTCTTTTTTGGTTTGGAAAAAAGCGGGGGAAAAGAGTTGAAGGGTATCGATCCGCTCACTTGCCTCGGCGGCATAGAGAGCTGCTTTGATCGCACCGTAACTGAATCCGGCAACCGTAAAATCGCTCACATTGAGAAAAGGATCGAAAAAGCATTGATCCTCCTTTAGAGAAAATCCGCTATAAAATTTCATTCATCGTAGCTCTGGCGAGGGCTTTGGAAATCTGCTCATACTCATCCAAAATCATTTCGAATTTGGCAAGGATCTTTTCGTTGCGTTCCAACAACGTCGTCATTTCACTCAACAACCGTTCGGAGAGTTTGCTCTCATCCTCAGCGTTGGGTAGGATAGTACTCCCCATCCCGTACTCATAAATCATCGAATGGATCAGCTCTTTGGCTACACCAAGATCATGAGAAACATTGCTGGCGTGTTCTCCGAATTTGAGCTGTGATGCCGCCAACCCCGCCAAATGGACGCGGATATGGGCTTCGATCTCATGGCGCAACTGCGGCTCGGCGGTAGGCGGTGTAATCGAGTCGTTGGTTAGAGTAATCTTTTCGTACGGAAGATCGAACCATGTCGCCGCAAATACTTTTCCCGCTTGATAACGCACTTGGTAACGGCGCTGTTCGGGGGTGAGCATCGCGATCTTCTTTTTGCCGAACATCACTTTGTCTTTAACCGCAATGAAATGTTCCAACCGTACTTGAAACTCGGCTTGACGCATACACAATAATGCCGCTTCGTTGACCAACGCCGCCAAAGAGGCGCCGTTGAACCCAACCGTCATTTTCGCGACATCGCCGATCGAAAGCTCATGAGGTATTTGACGGAGGTATTTTTGCAAAATCGCTTCTCGCTCGGAAGCAGTCGGAAGTTCTACGAAAATACGGCGATCAAACCGTCCCGCCCGCAGAAGTGCCGAATCTATCACATCGATGTTATTGGTAGCGGCAATCACGACGATTCCGCTCGTCTCTTCAAATCCGTCCATCTCGGTGAGGAGTTGGTTGAGCGTCCCCTCACGTTCGTCGTTTCGCCCCCCTTCCCGTTTTTTACCGACGGCATCGATTTCGTCAATAAAAATGATCGCGGGGGCATTTTTCTTGGCGGCATTGAAGAGCTCACTCACCCGCTTAGCCCCCATTCCGACATAAATCTGAACGAACGACGCGCCACTTTGGTAAAAAAACGGCACATCCGCTTCGGCCGCAACCGCTTTGGCAATCATCGTTTTACCGACACCCGGAGGGCCTACGAGCAATACCCCGCGCGGCATACGGGCACCAAAACTGTAATAGCGTTTCGGATTGCGTAAAAAGTCGATAATCTCTTCGAGTTCCACTTTGACATCGGTTATTCCGCCGATATCGCTGAATCGTACCGTCGATTTAACCACAGGGATGACATTGGTCGCGACTTCGGGCTCTACCTTGGATGAAGCTTTCGCAGTAATCGGAGTTTCGACAGGAGCGTCCTCTTCAAATCCGAGTTTACTCTTCCATGCCCAAAACCCCGCACCGCCGATAAAGGCAAAAAAGGCAAAAAACCACAACCACCCTTTGGAACTTTTTGGCTCTATAACCAAATTTTCGGTCAATTCAGGGGGGAGTTGTGAAGAGATGATTTTAACCGTCCCCTCCTCTTTTGTCACAAAATAGGTGTAGCCGTTATCGCTGAACGCTTTATCGACTTGATTATTTTGGATCAACTCTGATGCTTGCGCCAATGTCACCGTATCGGTATTGTCACGCAAAAGAGCGAAGAGGAGCAAGAGGAGGATAATCCCCCCCGAAACGATCAATATGAGCTGATTGCGGTTAAAATTTTGCCACGTTATATTCATCATCCACCTCATAATCTTCCAGTGCGATCCAGTTCCCGATCAAATCTTCTTGTGATTCGATGAGCACTTTGTTAAAAAACTGATCATATCCCACATACCGTTGTCCGTCATACGATTCAACCAACACCTCCAACGGCACTTTTACCATCGACTTTCGAAACAAATGGTTGTTGGCGCGAATCCGTTCGTTCAGCTCCGCCATCCGCTGTGCCGATACCGTTCCGTTGATCTCCGGTTTCATTGTTGCACTGGGTGTACCGTCTCGTTTGGAGTAGGTGAACGGGTGGATATGGGTGAGATGAAGAGAGTCGATATTTTCCATCGCTTCTCTCCATAGCGTATCGCTCTCCCCTGGATGGCCAACGATGAAATCGGTTCCCAAAGCAAAACCACGCTCATGAAGCATGCCGAAAAGTTCGGCATCGCTTTGATGACGGTTACGGCGATTCATCAGACGGAGCATCTCATTGGAGCTGTGTTGAATCGCGATGTGCAGATGTCTCTCCAGCCACGATTCATCCAATATCTCCTGAAACGATTCGTTGATTTGGATCGGTTCGAGCGAACCGACACGGATGCGGCGGACTCCCCGAATGAGCGACATTTTTTTCATAAGCTCGGCGATGCTTCGCCCCTCACCCTGGCCGTAGCTTCCAACATTGGTTCCGGTTAAGACAAACTCCCCAAATCCGTTGCTCGCCAAACGGGAGACCTGTTCTAGGATTTTAGCTTCGTCCATACTCCGCGCATTACCGCGCACATATGGGATAATACAGTAATTGCACCGAAAATTGCACCCCTCTTGGATTTTGATGAACGCGCGCGATTTTCCGATAAACTCTTCGACAATCGCATCGTCGATGTAATTCAAGTCTCCGATTTCATAGAATCGACTTTCAGTAGAGAGGAGCGTATTGATTTTCATCTTTTCCGATTGCCCGAAAACTCCCTGAATTTTTCCGCTCGCAAAAAGGCTTTCCCCTTTGGTATGAGCGCCGCATCCGGTCAAAAAGAGCTTTTTGCCCTGCTTGTCCATCTGGTTGACGTATCCACGCACACTCACATCCGCTCCGTTAGTCACAGTACAGGAGTTGACGATGACGATATCGGCTTCACTCTCGTTTTCGGTCACCTCATAATCGCGCAACGCCCCCATCATTACCTGTGAATCAAACACATTGGTGCGGCACCCGAAGGTCTTAAAAAAAACTTTTGGCTTCATTCGTTAACTTCCGGAGGAGGTGATTTGGGAGGGATAGGAGCGGTATAAAATGTCTGTGTCGGATAGGCGATCGTAATATCGTGCTCGGCATTGAATGCATCGATAATCTCCCCTGAAATCGTCGAACGCAAAGTCAGCGTCGCATAGGCGTTGGTGAGATACCATGCGGAGATTTTAATCCCGTTACTTTCGATGAAATTGAACACTCTCGGCTCGACATTGCTGTTTTTAAGGCTGTATCTATCCCGCAGTTTATTGATCTGTTTTCGGGTGATATCGGTATAACCCTTGGAATATTTACGGCAAATCTCTTTGACAATATGGGTCGCTTTTTTGTGATTCGAATCAAACGTGATCGTAATGTCGATCCCGTCCCATACCGTTTTGAGCGACGCATGGGAATAGTTGGCGATCATCGAGGTGAAAATGTAGTTGTTTGGAACAAACACGATCCGTCCGGCACGGCGATTGGTCGTTACAGTAGTGAGAGTCACATCTTCCATGAGGGTGATGCGCTGCATCGAGATATCCAAAACATCTCCCACATACTCCATCCCGTCTTTCATAAACCGTACGCGATCACCGACGTGAATCGCTCCCCCCACCACGATCACGAGCCATCCGAGCAGTGACATAAACCAGTCGCGCATCGCAATCGCCAAACCGGCAGAGGCGAACCCGAGTACGGTTGCCAAATAGCCAACGTTATCGATGTAGCTGAACAACAAAATGAGGATAATAAGACTCACGTTTATAAACGTGATGATTTTATTTGCCATGTAGAAACGCTCATTATCGACAATGTAGCGTTTAATCACCCGTTTGAACAAAAAGGAGATGACCAATAATACAATAACGATCATGCCGATATTCAACAGTTTAAAGAGTTGTTCTTTGATCTCCTTGTTTATCTTCGCTTCGATCGATTCGATCCGCTTTTCATAGACATCGGCGGTCGAGATCAACGTTTCCAAAGCAAGCTTAAACTTCTCGACCTGCAATAGCGTCGCTTCGAGTTCCACTTCATAATCGATAGTGGGGTTAAGACGAATAAGCTCTTTGTACAAAGCGACCTGCCGTTCCAGCAACGAGATGATCTCTTGAAGCTCTTCTTCACGCAACACGTAGTCTCGATATTGGCTGTTGAGCCGTTTGACATACGATAATCCCGTCACAATATCAAAAGGATTGGTGATTTTAGGGGTCTCACCCGCTTCATCGGGCTTGAGAAGAGAGACGAACGGTGATGTCCCCTGTGATTTAAGGAGTTCGATTTGATCGGTTAAGACTTTTTGTTTAGCTTGGAGCGCTTCGATTTCAAGTTTGCTTTCTACCGTGGATCTGCGATTTTGAAGCTGCTCAATCCGATATTTCACCTCACGCAAACTTTTGCGTGACTCTTGATACGCCATATAGGAGTTGTAACTTTTAAGCCAAATACTGTTGTCGCGGGAAAGCTCTTTTTGGATTTTAGCTAGCTCTTCCTGAGCGTTTTCGATTTGTGCCTCTTTTGGGAGCTCCAACGCAATCTCATCGGGTGTTTTTTCGCCTTTTTGAGCACCGTTTAGGGACAGAACACCAACAACAAAGAGGGCTAAAAAAAGTTGCAATCCTCTCACGAACGGCTCGCTTCATATTGTGCAAGTATGGTTTTTACCGTTTCCGCATCGATTTCATCGGTGATTTTGACATCACCGATTCCGCGCGGCAGAATAAAGGTGACCGTACTGTCGCTGCTTTTTTTGTCTAGAAAAAAGGTTTGATAGAACTTCTCAACATCGGCTATGGGATAGGTTAGAGGAAGGTTGTATCGGGCTAAAACCGCTTTGACACGTTCGGCTTCCTCTACACTCATCATTCGGGTGATGCACGCTAAATCGTTTGCCATCACCATTCCCATCGCTACCGTCTCACCGTGAAGATAGGTTTCGTATTTAGTCTCATTTTCCATCACATGACCGAACGTATGCCCATAATTGAGGGCGGCACGAAGACCTTGCTCTTTTTCATCCTCTTCGACGACCCGCGCTTTCGTCTCAACCGCCATTTTGATGGCGTACCGGAGGTTATCTCCATCTCTCAAATCATTTGCTTCAAGCCACTCAAAAAACTCTCGATTGAACGTCACCGCCATTTTAACGATCTCAGCGACTCCTGCACCGAATTCACGCTCCGGAAGAGTAGAGAGAAATGAGGGGTCGATATAAACCGCTTTAGGCTGATGAAACGCGCCGATCAAGTTTTTGCCGTAACGGTTATTAACCCCTGTTTTGCCCCCAACACTTGAATCGACTTGAGCCAATAGGGTTGTCGGAATTTGGATAAAATCGATGCCGCGATTAAAGAGACTAGCGGCAAATCCACCCATATCACCGATTACTCCGCCGCCAAAAGCGATCAAAAGCGATTTACGGTTCAACCTGTGATCGAACATCCGATCCAAGATAAACTCGATTGTCTCCATATTTTTGTATTGTTCCCCATCGGGAATCGTAATAATATAAACTTCTTTGACTTTTAGGCGTGAAAGAAGTGTCTGTAGATGCAAGCCCGATACTTTCGGATTGGTCAAAATCGCCACTTTCCCTTCAAAACTAAACTCAGGAAGAGTCCCTATATGGATCGGATAAGAGTCGTCAACAACACGTTTGAGATTGATAGAAATTGTCATAAAGAAAAACCTGATAAATAAATAGTATTGCTAGAGGAATGATATATAGTACACCAATCTCTCTTAATAAGGGTTAAATCTGTGTCGGGATAAAGAGCTGATGGTATCGTCCCAGTTTGCGATAAAGGACTTCGGGATCGGTCGAAAAATGGGCAACAAAAGTGTTTATAAACATTTTGTCAGTAAAGGGGAGGACATGAAGAAAATTTTCCCGTTCGCACAAAGATCGGATCGGATTCTCATCTTGTTTCGTGACGGTAATATTTTTGGAGAAAATTGCCGAAAGGTTGTTAAAATGCTTGATCGTTTCGTCTTTCGTCCCCCCCTCTTCGTTCGAATAATCGATCAACTCTAGATCAAACCCAAACTGAGACGAAACGTCAAAAATCGTCGTAGAGATATTTTCGATATGCCCCTCTTCACTTAAAACGACAACGCTCTCTTTGAGCGATGAAAAAGAACGCTCTGCGAGCTTCAGCACCGGAACGCTTCCGGTATAGAGCTTTTTACGGATCGATTTTGAGCTAAATGCGACGTGAGACACCAAGAAAAGACCTATATGGTAGTGTTTAATATCGCCCAGAATCGCCCCTTCATCCGGATTGCCATCATAACAGATATCGATGCTCACTCCACCTTGAGCTGACGCCTTGATCATCCGCAACACATCGATATCCGTGGGATTGATCACTTTGATAATCAACGGCTGGCGGAGTTTTTTCTGAATATAGATACTCCGCCTCACAAGCGCCATAATCGAGGAGGCTTTATCGATACTCATATCGATGTAGAGATAGATTTTAGATCCGAACGGTGCCGGAAACTGCCCCAATTCACGCTTGATAGCCCGATAAATGGAACGAAGTACCGCCGGATCACCCACCAATACCAATGTATCGTTGGGCTGAATCATTTTGTTATCGCTGGGGATAATAAGGTGACGGTTTCGATAGATAGCCGCTATTTTCCAGTTTTTTTGCTCGATCGATCCGATATGCCGATAGACGAACGAGCTCCCAAAAGGGACAATAACCTCCATAATCTCACCTGAACCCAAACCGATATTTTTGGCTAAAACGGGGATATTTGGGAGATAATCGATGAGATTTGCGGCGATCAGTTCTTGGACGTTGACCCATTCAATATCATCCTCAGGACTTTGTGAATGCCACAGATCCAAAGCTATAATCCGGATGCCGGGTTTGTAAGAGCGGATATTTTTGATCGTATAATCCAAATCGCTCTGATTTTCCATCGCCACAATAACCTGCCAGAAATCCATTTTCAAAAGATTGACAATTTTATAAAAGCTGGTCGGATCGAATTGAAAAAATTTGAATCGTGTGGGATTATACCCCTCAAAACGGCATTCGCGCGTATGTACGACGTAATAAAGATTTTCAGTTGTGTAGGTGCCAATCACGCGCTCGATATAGTGTTCTCCGATGGCTCCGTCGCTGACGATTAAAATCTTTTTCATTCGGTTCTAAACTTCTCACTATTCTCATCTAAAGCCGAGATTGTACCACAATAAAAACGATCTAAAATTAAGGTTACCGAATTTTTTCTTGACCAATACGGTAGAGGGCAAAATCGTATTTGAGCGGATCGTTAGGATCAAATCTTTTCAACGTTTCGGTCAGCTCCAAAGCGGCTCTCATATCGCATTGCTTCCGCCGTAATAGCCCCAAACGTCGTGAGACGTTAAAGGTATGGGTATCGAGCGGCATAATCAACTCACCTTTATCGATACCGCACCATAATCCCATATCGAGCTCATCACGCCGCACCATCCACCGTAGATACATCATCCACCGTTTCATGGCGGATGCTTTAGAAACCGATTCGATCGGTTTGCCGATGAGAAATTTATACCCTGATGAACGATAGGGATTAAGGTCATACAATAACCGTATCAGATGGCTCAAACCTTCAAACACCCCTCCCTGTCGATATCCGCACATAAAGTGCTTTTCCGCGCCACCTGCATCATTGAGCGCTTTTAGAGTTCGAAACCACTGCACAATATCCTCATTGGTTTGAAACCGATAATACTTTCCATCCACGGCGCTACGAAGAGCATCTTCATCTTTTTCAATCCATTTGAAATCAAGAGAAGAGAGAAAAGCAACAATCGCTTTGGCACTCCCATAAGCGAACAAGGCACAGGTTAGGGCATGATGTTGATCACCATATCGGCGTGCGATCATAAGCGGATCGGGACGCTCTTCGCATAACTCGTCCGCACAATTACGCGTCTTGATGTGAGCATTGAGATACGCTTCGATCTCTTTCACTAACGACCTAGAAGATAGAGCTGTTTTCGCTCGCTTGATCCGGCGATATTGAGCTGTTTACGGTATTTGGCAATCGTTCGGCGCACCATCGTGATCTTAAATTTCTCTTGGATCATTTCAAGCAGTTTCATATCGCTGAGCGGTTTTTTATGCGATTCGTTTTTGACGAGTTCGGCGACATACTCTTTAATCGCAGCACTGGATACATCCTCGTCAATCGCTGTGGTGAAAAAATCTTTCATCGGATAAATGCCCCGATCACACGCAATGTATTTATTGGCAATGGCACGGGAGATGGTGGAGGGGTTGTGCCCGAATTCATCGGCAAGGGTTTTGAGCGTCAGAGGTTTGATGGCACCGCCGATGAAAAAATCGTATTGATATTCGACAATCATCAACCCCACTTTGTAGAGGGTCGCTTTGCGCATCTCCAACGCATCGACGAGACTTTTTGCCTCTTTAAGTTTATCTTTAACAAACGGATGATCCACCCCATAAGAGGTATCGATCGTAATCGAGGGGTAATACTGATCATTGAGTTTGACCTCGATCCCCTCTTCGGGATCGTTAAATATCATCAAATCAGGGACAATCTGCTGTGAGTCTTCGAGATAGTCGATGGCGGGTGGATTTTTGAAACTTCCGATCACTTTCATCGCTTCATTAAACGCCCCCTCTTTACGATAGCGTCCCAGTTCGTCGAGATGTTCGATCATCTGGCGTGCAAGAGTATACCCCGCATCGCTAATCAATGAGGATTCAAGCTGAAACAAAAACGATTCGACGACATTGCGAGAACCGATTCCGATCGGTTCGATATGGATAAATCGCAGACGCACCTTTTCAAATTGATCGATCGAAAGGGCGTTTTGAGCACAAAAAGCTTCCGTGTCCCCTTCGTAATATCCCCCTTCATCGAGATTTTCAATCACAAAACGGGCAATCTTTTGGGAAATCGGCGTGGGGAAAAGAGAACCCTCTATTTGCTCTTCGAGCACTTCATAAAGGCTCTTCTGTTGAATCGTAAGCGCTTCGATCGCTTGTGCTTGAGAATTTTGAACGTAGCCATACTGAATTTTCTTCGGGATTTTCAACTCGAATGACTCTTCGTAACCCGATTTGACATCGATCAGAGGGTTTCCCTCCATAAATGGAGACATCGCCTCTCCCAAATCACTTAAACTTGACTGTAAAATCGGCAGCCAGTTACGGAGCGTATTAGAAAGCTTATTTTTGAGCTCGACGTTTGTTTTGACCCGTAACATCGTCTGTTAGAACTTGAACGATTCACCCAAATAGTGTTGGCGAACATCAGGATTATGGGCAATTTCATCACTGGTTCCGGATGCCAACAGTTCGCCGCTTTTGATAACGTACGCACGGTCACATACCGCTAATGTTTCACGGACGTTATGATCGGTAATCAACACCCCGATACCGTACTCTACGAGCTGGGAAATAACGCTTTGAATGTCCATAACGGCGATCGGATCGACCCCCGCAAACGGCTCGTCAAGAAGCAAAAAGCGGGGTTTATTGACCAAAGCCCGCGCAATCTCAGCACGGCGACGTTCTCCCCCTGAGAGGTTAATCCCCCGACGGTTTCGGATCGGTTCGATATTGAACATCTCCAAAAGTTCCTCGATCCGCTGTTCTGCCATCTCTTTGGAGAGCTTGCCCGCCTGAGCCGCGATGATCAGGTTCTCTTCCACAGTGAGATCTTTAAAGATCGATGCTTCTTGCGGTAAATAACCGATCCCCATACGAGAGCGCTGATGGAGCGGCAAATCGGAGACATCTTCACCGTCAATGTAGACTCTCCCCCCCGTCGCTTCCACCAGCCCGCAAATCATGTAAAACGTCGTTGTTTTCCCTGCACCGTTAGGTCCTAGCAACCCTACGACTTCTCCCGTTCGCAGTTCCATGCTGATGCCGCGTACAATTTCATGTTTTTTGATGGTTTTGACCAGCTGATCCACTTTTAATTCATGCACGTTGCACCTCGTAACATCGCGAATTTTCGTCGCATTTGATAATGTTTAGAATAACGGTTTCGATTCCGGAACGTTTGAGCAGCGCAATGAGTGATTCATCCCCCCATTCGATCAGATGATACCCCTCACGCTCCAACTCTTCCATCATCCCAAGCGATAAAAACTTCTCAAAACCGTAGTTGTAGAGGTCGTAATGGTAGAGCTTCTCACCATAACGCTGTTGGAGCGAGAAGGTCGGAGAGGTTACCGCTTCCTCCATCCCTAGAAACCGTGCAAACGCTTGGGTCAGGGTCGTTTTGCCGCTCGCCAAATCCCCTTGCAATATCACTACACCGCCCCGAGGGAGTTCATCAACGATACACTCGCACACCACCGATAATTCGTTCAAAGAAGCATGAATCATAGTTTGGACGATACCGCAATGATCTGTTTGAGTTTCTCAGCCGCTTTTCCGCTGCGCAACGTATCACGGGCGATTTCTAGCCCTTCTTGAGGATCACGTGCCATCCCCTCGGCTACCAACGCATACGCCGCATTGATGAGCACCATATCTCTTTGCGCGTCGGTGGCACGGTTATTTAGAATATCGGTGAGAATTTTGCCGTTTTGTTCCGCTTCCCCGCCCAAAATCGCTTCGAACGGCGCTTTTTTGATCCCCAGCATCTGCGGATCGATCTCGAAATACTCGATTGCACCGTTTTTGAGGTGTCCTGCATAGGTGATGTCACTGATACTGATCTCATCCATCTTTTCGCGCGAACTCACCACGATAGCCGACTGCATCCCCAGTTCACGCGCCGCCTCTGCCATTTTCGGAACAAAAACGGGATCAAATACCCCAAGCAAAATTTTGGACAATCCAACAGGATTGGTAAGTGGTCCGAGGATGTTGAAGATCGTTTTCTCAGGGATAGAACGGCGGATCGGCATAATAAATTTCATCGCCGGATGGTGGTACTGGGCGAACAAAAAGGTAAATCCGCACTCTTGGAGTAAAGTCGAGCTTTGTTCCAGTGTGAGATCGAGTTTTACCCCCAAATACTCTAAAACATCGGCACTTCCCGATTTGGAAGTGATAGAGCGATTACCGTGTTTAGCAACGTAGGCACCTGATGCGGCGAGGACGATAGCAACCGTGGAGCTGACATTAAAACTCCCACTTTTATCTCCCCCCGTCCCTACGACATCGATGAGTTTAGGTTTGAGCTCAGCAGGCACTTCGAGGATAATCGAGTGACTCCGCATCACATCGGCAGCCGTGGCGATCATATGGGCTTCGGTACTCTCATTGAGCGGCAATGAAACTAGAAATTCCCGCATCTCCTCATCGCCCAGCCGATGGTTAAAGAGATTTTCGAAATCTGCTCTAGAAGCGTTCATAAGAGTTCCTTGACATAGAGGTTTTGTTGGGATTTCGGGGTCGATTTGAGTGTCGGGATGGTGAGGACTTCATAACGCATCTGTTTTTCAAGATAAACAAGGGTGATAATATCCCCTACCGCGACGTTTTTAGAAGGTTTCACCGCTTTGCCGTTGATGTAGACGACACCCTCGGCGATCATATCCTGAGCAACGGCACGGCGTTTGGTCAAATTGACCGCATTTAAAAACTTATCGATTCGCAAAGAGATTCCGTGGTATTGAGTTTGAAGTGTTTATTGTAAGGAATTGAAACTAAAAGAGAGGTAAGGGCGCAAAAATTGTTCCACTTATTTTCCACTCTTCAATTGAATTTAAACTCAATTATGCTTCGAGGCGGATTTTTCCCGTAGCGTACTGGTGAATCAACGATGAAATAATCGTTTGATAAGGAATTCCTGTCTCCTTCGCTCTATTTTTGATGGTCGTTACACCACTGAGACTAATCAGTGTTTCATAATGCGATTGTACAGTGAAGACTCTTACAAAGAGGTTCAACCTGCGTTATAATAATCAAATGGAAAATAATATGAATCAAGAGATCATCGAGCATCTCATGCACCCGCGTAATTACGGCCCGCTTGAAAACGCAACCGGTATCGGGGTCGGTCACAGTGAAAAAACCGGAGAGTTTGTCATTTTTTACATCGAAACCGAAGATAATAATCTCAAAAATGTCGGCTACGCCACCAACGGGTGTCACGATACCGTCGTACTGGGATCGATGTTCACCGAAATGATCAAAGGGAGTGATCTAAACTATGCCAAAGCGGCTGCCGAAAAATTGCGCGAGCGAGTTGCAGAGGGCCCCCAAAAGCAGCAAGCATGTGCCCATATGGTTTTGAGCGCTTTTGATGCGGCACAAATACACGAACGGCAAAGACGCAACGGTTCAGCTGAAGAGCTGTTTGCGATCGAGATCGCAATGGAGTGTGAGGTGGAATCCCATGATTGAGACAACTCTCTTTCGACAAAAACATCAACTTTGGCTGAGAATGGCATTTATGTCGTTTTCGGTGAATGATCCGTGGGTCAAAAACCGTCTTTATGAATTCTCTCAAATCGAGTTCCGTCATCTAAAATGGCTGGCTCAGTCGCTTTATGAGAACCATATCCCCTATGATTATGAACGCGATCCACAATTTAGCTGCGAGAGCGAATCGTTTTTTTCGCTGATTCATACCACCATTCATGAAATGAAAGCGCTTCATCTGCTCTATCAGGACACCCCTCTTTATGAGCGGATGAAGCACGATGAAGAGTACATGTTGGGGACACTTCATGCCTATCTTCAAAAACTTTCACTTGATGAACCACTCAAAGCATTCAACCGCTCACGTCATTGGGAGGATGCGCTCCTCTCACCATCTGAAATTGACGCACTTACCCTCTTTTTATTCGAAGAGCTCTACAAAGAGTATGAACTCATTATGGTCTATTTTTATTGCCAAATTCGAGCTACCACACTATCGCAGGTAACCTATTTTCAAGATTTGATCGATGAATCCCATTTTCATCTGAGATCTTTTGGTAACATGATGGCAAAACTGGGGATATTGGCTCTCCCCAGAGTGCTTCACCCCCGCACCTATAACATCACCGATATGGAAAAATTTCTCAAAGATGGGATCCTCGAAGAGGAAAATGCCAAAGAGGAGTGCCGTAAACTCTCCGGCGCCATCAGCGATGAAAAACTCTCCCGTTTTTTTGAATTTATCAACTACCAAGAGAGCTATCACATTGAAATCATGAAAAAACTATTAGGAGAGATGTGATGGAAGAACAAGGCAATATTTTTATACTACTCGGTGTTATCGCCGTTTTTGCATTTGTATTGACACGCAAGAAAGAAAAATAATCGATTCCCGTCTCCACGGGAATGACAAAAACTACTGTAATAACGTGAGTGGGGCGATATGGGTCCCTTGGAATCGATCGATTCCGAGCGCTTTTAGATTTTCGACCTCTTTGGCATCTTCAATATTGATCGCAACGATCGAAATCCCTAAACTTCGGATGAGATTATTGAAACTCTCTTGAGTTTTTCCCGTATCACGATCAAACATCATATCCTGCAAATAAGCGCTGTTGGCTTTGATATAGTCAGGGCGGATCGCTTGGAGGTACTGTACCCCCGATGCAGGAATTGTAAAATGGTCAATCCCGAAACGGTAACCGAACATTTTGATAATCGAACTGAGTGATGAAACCGCTCCGAATTCATGCAACGCCACCGTATTGCTCACCTCGAACCATAATATCAGATCGTTTTGGCGATAAAATTGTTCCAATTGGGTTCTCAGCCATTGGATATTTGCGTATTTTTTGACAAAATCGGCACTGAGGTTTACCGCTAACGGCGTTATCGGATTGTGATCTTTGATATGTTTGAACACTTTTTCGATCATGTAGCGATCCAACGTATCGATAAGCCCCAAAGAAGTAGCTACAGGGATAAAACAACCGGCAGAATGGATCACTCCGTCTCGATCGAGGAGTCGTAAGAAAATCTCTTCATGCAAGATACTCAAACCTTCACCCCGCTGTTCCACCGCACTTTGGAATGCCAAAAGCATTCGTGATTCATCCAAACTTTTGAGAAGTTCGTTTCTCCACTCTTCACGACCCAATACCAGCGATTCATCGTTTTCTGCGAAAGTGGTTTCTAGAGGCACCATTAACCGATTCAGTCACCGGCGTAGCACCTTTTATCCATCCGTTTGAATTCAAGAAATCGACAAACGTATCAAATCCATCTCCACCCTCTACTTTTCCGAGTCCGGTATCACCGCTAAGTGTTGCACTAGTAGCACTTTTAGTTTTCAAATCGCTGATTAAAATATCATTACCAATACCACCCGAGAGTTGATCTGAACCTGCTCCACCATCACCTCTCTTTCCCCACATCGGGGAAGTGACTATTTACCAGCCATACAAATAATACATTAACGATAATCGATAATAATCATCCCCTATATTTCCGAAACTCGAGGCATAATTGGCTTCCAAAGAGAGACGGTCTTCCCCCAATAACATTCCGCCGATTCCGCCTATAACACTAAAACCGGTACCGTTTTGTGAATTATAGGCAACATCAATGTTACCATACGGTCTCCATTTTCTTTGAAAAATCTCTTGGGTTTTGATACCATAATAGCTTCCAATGCTCCACTGAAAAAAGGATTCAGGGAGAAGTTGAACAGGATACGACGGTAAAATCGTATTAATTTTACCGTCGGCGAACCGTTCGCTGTAACCATAATATCCGACTGAACTTCGAAAACCGACATCGGGATATCCTTCACGCAGATGTTTTGTTACACTGAGCAAAACTTCATCCGCCTCTCCGGCTTTATCGCCGCCCGCGACATAAAAACGGCTTAATTTTAACACACCGTTTAACTCCAAAGAGCCCATTAACTGATGGTTTAGACCTACGGAAATCGAATCTTTATAGCCACCTAAACTCATATATACACTTTCGTCCGCATCCGTATGGTAATCGGTATCGATAGATAACGATGAACTTCCATATCGATACTGCAAATCAATGCTTCCCGTCCAAATCGAATCGAGGTAATCACGATATCCTAGTGATATATCCCAAGTGAAATATTTATCTCTATTTTTTACTTCGACACTTGCACTTTGATCTTTTGTCGGAATTTCAGGCAATGAGATCGGATCATCCGAATGATATTGTCGGTACCTGACATTTGAAGTACTAACATACTTTTTTGAAAAAGGGATATCCGTTTTGAGATCAAACTCTTGATACGTGAGTACTGATCTATCATTATACGAAAATGATGATCCTATAGATTTATCGTCTGTATAAAGATCATGCATCGTTTTGTAATACTCATCATTATTCGGATTTTTTTCTAAACCATCATAAACCAACTGCTTTGCGTGTTCGATATGTCCACTGCGAGAAAGGGCGTTAACAACATCCAAGGTCGGTAAAATGTCAGAGTGTGTTTCAATCTCTTCGGATATTTTAGTCGTGTCATTTTCCAACACCGATAGATAAAACTCGATCCAAGGTTCATTAAGCCGCAATTTTTGTTTGAGGTGACGGATAGCCTCATCATTCGATTGGGTTACTGCCAACCCAAATAAAAATAAATCATAATTTTTTACCGATAAGTGTTTTTTTGCCAATTTAGACCATTTTGTTTTTTTTTGGGGTTCAAAATGGTTTGCTAGACGCAAATACGTGGTTAGAAAGTCTCCATCTTTTTCTAAATCAGGATTCTCTTTTAGAGCACGACGAACCATTGTCCATCCGCGTCTAAGGTTTTTTTCCCGATACAATTCTTCGATGCGATTATATTCGAGTAAAAACCATACATAAACCGTATTAATGCTGACATTATTCGGTTTAATAGCGAGCGCATTTTTGTAACAGCTCAGAGCCTCTTCAAGTAACCCTTTTCGGGTGTTGATTTGAGCTTTCAATACCCAATACTCTTCCATTTTCTCCAAACTCTGACGTTGTTTGGCACTCAAAGATAGAAATATATTATCGATATGCTCATACGCTTTCAGTTCTATTGACAAATAGACATAGGTGAGCAGCGAATCAATCGATCCCTCGTTGTTAAATCGCTCCAATGCCAATTCTGAGGCAAACGCTTTATCTTTTGACGCGGCAAGTATTGCCAAACGTTCATAATCATACGGACGTAACAGATTCATTTGACGCCGTTGTAATAAAATGGAGTATAGTTCATCATATGAGCGTCTAAGCCATAAAATATCGATATAAAAATGCCAAAAATCATGATTATTGTGCGCTACGGATCGATGAATTGGATATAAGTATTTATAAGATTGCTCAATCTGTTTACGCGAAAAAACAGCTTTTGCCAATAGAACCGATAGAGCTACATCCTCACTAAATCGCTCGATGAAAGTTGTATAGTGTATTTGTGCTTTCTCAACTTCTCCATTATGAATCAGTAATGATATTTGGGATTTGAGACTCTCTTTGTCGTGATCTCTCCGATACAAAGCATCAAAGAAGTCGATCCCTTCGGATAATTCCCCGCTGTTCAAATAGACTTCATATAGCTTAGATCGGTTATGTTCCTCATTATTCCAAACGCTATCTTTTAATATTTTTAACAATACGGCTTCATTTTGAAGCTGTGTCGCTAATTTTTCAATCCGAAGACGTGATTGTTTACTGGGTTGAAGTTGATACGACTGCAGGTAATAATCCAACGCCTCAGAACTTTGATTATTCCATAACGCAATTTCTGCCGCTTTTTCATTCCACCATACACTTTTTGGGAATTTTTTCACCCCGTATCTAACGATCTCCAAGGCTTTAGCGACATCGCCGCTGTAGAGCATCACTTGCAAAACCAATCTTAAATTTTCTTCCGAAAAAGCGTGTGATACCTTATTGGAAAATTGCTTTTGTTCAAGCTCAGGGGTAATGGATATCGATTCTAAACTGCTATTCTCTTCTATGGATTGGAATCGTCTCTTATAGGTTTCGACAATAACAATATCATCTGCGTAAATATCATATTTCTTTTTTAGTTTTAATGCATCTTTGTAATACTTTTTACATTCACACCGCACTGTATTATAGGTATCGATTTGCATTTTCAAACAGCTATCAGGATAAACGCTCATGTCTATCATATCATTTGCAGGGTCTATCGACGATGGAAATGAATATAACTGTATCGAATAGCAGGTCTCTTCTTTTGCAACCAGAAAAGTAACTAAAAACGACAAAACAACAATAATTTTTTTCATATTACTCTTTTGATGTATGGTAGAGTTGATACCATTTCAAACTCACCTCTTTTGCTAGATCCAACTCTCTTTGTCCCAGATAAAACATAATTATTTGTTTCACCAATTCATCATCACTGTAAATAAACGACTCATATTTGTGAACCAATGCTTGAACTTCATTTACCTGATGCAGATAAGAGTGCAACGAGAGAACCTTTAGAAATATCAACTTTTTACGGGTTTTATCCCCATTTTTTTCTAAAAAGTGCTCATAAATTTCTATCGCTTGAGTATATTTTTTCTCATTTTCGTAGTATGTTCCCGCTACCATAAGCCATTTTAGATCATCTTTAAACTGCTCACTCAACGATAAAATCGTCTTTACGGCGTGATCCATCTTTAGGTATTGCGCTTTTTGCAATGTTTTATACCCCTCTTCCGAAGTATAATACCCTTTTTGTATCATTTTGACCTCTATATCAACAATCAAAAATTGCAAATTCATCCGCTTTGCTTCAACCAATAGACGTTCTAAATCATATTCGCTATTTGATAAAACACTCAATTTTCGTAACACATTTTCAATATCTTTATACATGCTCTTAGATTTTTGAGTACTTTTGGATGAAAAATATTCTCCTTTTAATAGTTCAAGCTGCAAATACAAAATCTTTTTTTTATATTCATCTACCAAAGGGAGCCCTTCTAACAAATAGGATGCCTGATCGTATTGACCTGTCTTTACGTACAACTGTGCCAACATCAATTTTGCTTTCGTATCTTCAGGATAGGAGTGGATAATATTGGTCAAATATCGGATAGAGAGTTGATAATTCGACGTTTCTTTATGTACCATTTGTTCAATTTTGTCTTTTGGAAAAAACAAGATCAACAAAGCAACAAAGAAGATAAAGATTCCTCCCATTTCAAGAACACTGATGACATTGTTATCGTATTTAACGACATCGCGGCGCAATACGAACCTCCTTGATCGTACCGGATGAATATTCGAATTCATGATCCTTGTTTTGCATAGTTAATTTAGGTGTCAAATCCAACTGACACCCTTCTGGGAGAAACCATTTCATCCGGATAGGGAGAGAACTTTTGATAGAGAGACCCATTTCATCAAATCCTGCAATGCGCCCGTTAGCTTCAATCAGGTAGGGAAGATTTGGTTTTTCTGCACGCAGATAAAGTTCGTATTCTCCTCTTCCATCAAGATGTATATATCGTCCATCGACATGATCATTAAAGCCGACGATCCCTTTGCTTCGAGCGATATCAGGATATCCTAGCTCTTTATCAATGCGAAGGGTACGTAAATATCCGCCGTTTCGTATCAACCACCCATCATCTTTTTGAGTGATATCGGTTCGATAAAAATCATCGGCGATTCGTATGTAATCGCTAACATACAGTGGAAGTGTTTGTTGCTTCATGGCATATTCATAAACCTCTTTTAACGCATCTAAAGAGGGTTTTAGCGATGCGGAATAAAAATGGTAATAAATATTAATCGGTTTATAACGTCTCGGTACATCGGTCATTTTCATCGTCTCGATTGCTTTACGGTAACCCCATTTTGGAAAAGTCCAATTACCGGTATAAACGTTTTCATTTTGCATGGGGGCTAATATTTGACGATATGCACCGTGTCGAATACTCATAGGTGCTACATAAGATAGCCATGGAGATTCTTTTTGTATGGTCGTATCACCACCGTTAATCGTCATAATATTCGCTTCATCAGCAACCGCTAAAACCTCCTCAGGGGGGTTGCAATCACCTGTCCAAAAGAACAAAGAGCTGTTTTTATCTGCACTCAAACGGGTATTTATATATTCTAAACTCCCTTGAAGTTCATTCTCTAATGAAAACTCGTAACCTTTGATATGGAGGGTATACGTTCCATCATTATCGCTTGAGATGGCTTTTTTCCATCGAAACGGATGTGAATACGAATGGCTCGCCGGTTCTACATACGGAAGTTTAAAAATTTGTCGCACCCCCTGTTGCATCCGTTCCGATATATCACCGGCAACCCCCTCTTTGGAGACTTCACCGATGATTACCGATACGGAATGGGGGATTCTATAGCGGGTGAGCATTTCACGATAAAGGGTTTCTACCGCATATTCATCAGGACGAAATCGAGTTTTTTCTATCATTCCGTCACCGTCAATATGAGTCAACCACAGCCGCGAGCCGTTTTCAGTCGTTGCTGTGGGAGCAGGCACGGATGTGAGATTGAGCGCTTTTTTAAAAAATAATACCGGATCAATCGCCCAATACGACTCCCCATCAACATACACCATGAAACTTTGGTTCAATGCAAATCCCCCCCATGGCATAATGGCCGCAGGGGTAAATGTTTCACGAAATTTATTGGTAGCTTGGATGATCGCTACACCATCCCTGATCCCTACCAGTGGGTTTTGATTTTCCAAAATAGGTTTTACTTCATACCCTACCATCGGATCTTGCGCTGTTATATTGACCTCATCGAGCAATTGGGCACTTGTCTGTGTCGTTTTCAAAGATAAATACGCTAGACGCTCCGGAGTCAAAGAAAATCCGAAATTATTTAAAAAAAGGATTTTAGTTTCACGTTCGATTGCCTCTTTTACCCATTTAAAAAGTGTAGATTCCTCTACATTGCTATCCCAAATGATGATTCCGGCAAAAGATTGTTGGTTTAAATCGGGCAATCCTTTACTGACATCATGCAAATGGGGAATATATCCTAAATACTCAAGCGGCATCGACAATAGTAAAAAGGGTTCCGAGTAAATGGGGTCATGATCTTTTACTTTGTCACCATTGTATAAGATCAGTACTTCACGGCTAAAACGTTTTTTTTTCCCTATCCCTTCATCGTGAAGCTTATAATCACCGATATAGGGGACAAATCCGTCATTCACAATTTTTTCAGCAGTACTGCGACGTAATTTTGAATTTTTGGGGTCGACATAATCGATTGCGATCGCTTCTAGACCACATTTTTGATACCGTCTCAATTGGGTACTTATCCATTCGCGATCCGGTTGAGAAACACTTCTATAGGTAAAGTTTTTAGTATTAATACCCTGATAAAGTGACTCTGCAGCAACCGCATCAACATATTTGCACAGCCCCTCTTCCGCTTCAAAACCTCGGTTAGCAACAATCTTGGCATTTGGAAAACGCTCTCGAATCGATTTTAACAACTGATTCAGTGCGGATGCGTATCGATCATTATTTTCAGAAGATATGATTTCGAATGGGGCATCTAACGTATCCAAGAAAAAATTTCTATAGCCTTGAATATACAGCTCTTCCATTTTAGTCAGCAAAAAGTGTTGATATTCTCGATTGGTGTAATCTGCGATACGGGAGTCCCAAGCTTTATTTTCCCCTAAAATCCAGCGGTGATTATATTTTTTGTTGGAGGGGCGCCATGGTTCGATTTCGCCAACACTTACATAAGCAAAAAGTTTTTTTTGGAAATGACGCTTTATCGAAGGATGAATCACATCCGGATCGACTACAATCCACTCAAAATGCTGCATAAAGGTATCAGAAGGCTCTTTTGCATAATAAAATGCAATGTCGTGCCCCTCTTTTGCCCATACAATATTTCCTATAAAAACGATGAATAAAAAACTTTTAATCCACTTACTGCAACATAAATGTTTCATAATTCAACCTCTCAAAAATATATTTTAAATAGTACAAACTGCCAATAAAGACGATCAACAGTGAAAATGCAAATCCATACCCAAAATAGTAAGGTCCAAGCTCAATCGAAATAATGGTGAATAAGATATTGAGCAAGAAAAATAATATTGACAAATTCATCGCTTCTCGACGGCGATCAATATAAAATAAAAATGCCAATATAGACATAAATCCAAGCTGGATTTGTGTCCCGATCAAATCGATATAAAATAGAGGCAAAAAAAGCTGTGGAATTTTCAGCGCTTTAAACAGAGGAACCGATACCATAAAGATACCTAGGTTAAAAACACCCTGTATCGTCAAAATTTCCCTAATTGAGGTGCGAACGACATCCATCATCCCTCTGCGATGGCGTTCGATCTGTTCCAAAACACCTCCCATTCGCACAGCTGAATAATACAAATCGTATTTTTCAGCAAATTCAACCTCTAATCGATAAAAAAAGACAGCCATTCCGGGAATAATCGATAAATAGGCCAAGAATATCGGCATATCATACAGAACAGAACCGTTCAATCTACCAATAACATTGACACCTGTTAATGGGTGATACCAAAAAATAATCTTATCGGCCCAAACCCCTAAATTATAAAACAATCCGGCGAAACCAAGCGTCCAATAAAATGTACGATATTCAAAAAAATCAAATCGAACAAAATAGCATGAAGGGTATTGTCGGATAATCGCCATCATCAATAGTATGAACAGCAAACTGTTTCCGCATAAAAATGAAAATAAAAGCCCTTCAATCCCATGATCTTTCAGCATAATAGACAACATCAAAATCAACATATAGGCAATCGCATATGAGAGAATCACAAAACGGTAAAATCGTAAACTGACCGCTAAAATATTCGAAATCCAAACGCAGCTCAAGACTAAGAATATTGCTACACTCAAAATGATGAAAATAGGATTTTGATCAAAAAACAACCACTCAGAGAGAGGAAGTGCAATAAAAAAACCAAAAGAGAGGACAACAACAAGAACTCCCAAATAATTTGGTAAAACTAATTTTTCTTCCCCTTCAAAAATTCTATCAGCTATATATCGGGTAAACGGAAGCTGTAAAAAACCTGTAAAAATTAGGCTCGATGCCATCATCATAGCATACGTCACTATCACCTGAAATTTGACAGTATGATCATTTTCATGGAAATAATAGATGTTAATAAAACCGATTAAAAAGATAACAATCATAGAGATAACCCATGGCCCACTGCTTAGGGCAGCAGAGTATCCATATGCTTTTAACAATGCACTCAATGTCCCTTTTTGGGTAATTTTTTTAAGCTGAAACCCTATTCCTGCCATTGAAGCAATGCCTTTTGATAAAGTTCATCGTAAGCGCTGAAAAACTGTTTTTGGGTATAAAAAGCATTGACACGTTCCAAAGCACTTTTTTGACATTGATACCAGTACTCTTCATCTTGCAATAATTTAAGGTATCCCTCTGCCAATGCTCCTGGATTCGCTATAGGAACCACTTCACCTGCAGCACCGATAGAGATATCCAGATCATTCAGTCCTCCATAAATCAACTCTTTACATGAGCCTACATCGGTAGTAACAGCCGGAACCCCAGCTGCAAATCCTTCCAGAACAACAAGAGGCATCCCTTCACTGATCGAACTAAGTGTTAAGATACCGCTTTTTGGCAAAATATCCACAATATTTTTAAACCCTAAAAACTGTATATTTTCTTCGAGACCAAAGGTTTCAACCATCTCCAAACACTCTTTATAATACTCAGGTTCTTCATCTGTGGGTCCAACAATCCACGCTTCAATATTGGGTATTTTTGTTTGGACAATTCCGATTGCACGGATAAAAGTCTTTATATCCTTGATAGAAACAACACGTCCGATTAAGGTTATAACAGGGGGAATTGTATTGGTGCGTTCGATAAGAGTTTTTCCCAATTTATCAACATCAACCCCATTTGGAATCACTCTACATTTCTCAGGATCCGCACCATAGGCTATTTGAACATTTTGCGCACCCATAAAAAGCGAGAGTATATCATCAGCCCTTTTATAACTGAATCGACCGATACCTTCGAAAAAACGGACCCACATTCGTTTTACGATATCATCCTCTTCGGGCTCTTTAAAAATATCAAATTTACGATAACTTAAAAAATCATTCGTTAATAAATCAATTTTGCGCTCTTTGGTATAAATACCGTGTTCCGTCAAAATATAGTGCAAACGGTCATTAAAAGCCAATAACGCACCCAAAAATCCGGCATACCCTGTTGAGGGAGAATGGATAACCTTGGCTTTTTTTGAAACAGATTGAGCAATTTTAGCAACAATCCAAATAGGGGCATGGATATTTCTAATCGTCCAAAAATAATCAATAAATGGTATATCCGGAGCTTTTTCATAGTATTTTTTCTCTATAAATTCCCATGAACGATGAGAATATAAGAAAAATTCTTCACTAACATCCTTGGTATAAAAATCTAATTTTTGCAATTCATCCGGCAATGAATTTTGATTATTCTTAAACCATTCATGGATGTATTCAACATGATTTAATACTTTTTGCTCCCCCTCTATCCCCTTTATCGGGGGTTTAGATGTGGAACTGAAAAGATATGAAACCATCAAAAAATCGAGATTTTCCGGCAGTGCGTATAAAATTTCTCCATAGTCTGACTCTCGACTGCCGATGAAAACAATGCCGAAACGATAATGAGGCATTCCGTTGATAAGCTGATGTATCCATGATGATACGCCTCCACGTACATAAGGGTATGTCCCCTCGGCAATAAACAATATATCAACTTGATTTTTTTTATCGATTAAAATATTCATTGTTTTGCGATCCAAAGGTGATAGATACTGTACATCTTCAGATCAATAGATGCATCAGGGTAAAGCCCTAACCAATATCTTACTTCGGAAAAATCTCTCCTTACATACGCTATTTCTGCCATATAACTGCTAACCCCTTTTAACTTAGCTCCTATTAGCAGCGCATCTTTAAACGATTTCTCAGCTTCATCAATCTGACCGGAAAAAAGATAAAGTCGTCCAAGCAAGACCAAAAGGGCGGCATCGCTTTTTAAGTGTGTTAATGCGGAATTGATCATTTGATGCACTTTATCGATAAAATACTCTCTCAAATGTAAATCGGTGATTTCATAATAAAGCATTTCCCAATATAAAAATGCAAGTTCTTTATAGGCATACCCTTTGGTTGACTCATCTGAACTATGTTGCAATTGAATCAATCCATTATGTATTTTATAGTTAAGCTCTTTTTCAAAATTGTCTATCAAGCTAAAACTATAGAGCCGTACTTCATCACTTGCATCACCCAGCGATTGTTTAATCTGCTTCATAGCCTCTGGATTTTTTGTATTATTGAGGGTGGTCAAAGCCTTTATTTTCTTACTACTGAGAGTTTGGTCGTTACTCAGCGTAGTAGTTAATGAAC
>JACXUE010000132.1 GCA_014764075.1 Sulfuricurvum sp. | reverse complement strand
GCCCGAGAATCTCAAGTCTTATGTCGAAAAAATCGGGGTTGCCGGCAATAACCTTTTGAACCTCGTCAACACGATTCTCGATTTTGCCAAACTCGAAGCGGGAAAATTGACATTCAAACCCGATGTCGTCATCGTATCGGGACTACTGCGCGATGTTGCGACGATTATCGAACCGATGGCGGCTAAAAAATCGATCCGCTTTCACTATTCGGATTTGATCTCGCTTGGGCTCTATCTCGATCGTCAGTTGATACAGCAGGTGTTGCTCAATTTGCTCAGCAATGCGATCAAATTCACCCCAGAGGGGGGAGAGGTTAATATGATGGTCGAGTTCAATGAGAAAAAGAGGGTCTATCAGTTTGGGGTCTGTGATACAGGGATAGGGATCGAAGCCAAAGATATTGCGTCCCTTTTTGATCCCTTTACCCAAGTGGAGAATCCATTTCAAAAAACCGCCAAAGGGACAGGTTTGGGATTGGCGATCTCTAAACGGATCATCGAAGATCTGCATGGAGGGGAGTTGTGGGTTGAGAGCGAACCAGGGAAGGGGTCATGTTTTTATTTCACGATCCCAGTTGCACAAGAGCAAAATACCCTAGAGAGATACGTCGCTCAAAACGAAAAAGCAAAACGGATACTTATCGTCGAGGATGCGACGGAGTATCAGAAAATGCTGATCGAGCGCTTGAGCGATTTTTACCATTTGGTTGTTACTAACTCGGCAAATAGAGCCAAAGAGCTTTTGGAGTCGGAGAGTTTTGATTTTATCGTTTTGGATTTCTTTTTGGTGGATGGCATCAGCTCTGAAGTGTTACAGTTTATGGAGCAAAATGAGATCCACATTCCGGTTATCATCATTTCGGCCGAGGATGACTCTAAATTGATCGCCAATCTCCCCGATACTGATAGCGTAGATGGGATATTCAACAAAGCCAATATCCAAGAAATCTGTGATTATTTAACCCTTCGGATAGCCCAAGAAGAACCAAAATGATCGATGAAATAAAAAGCCTTCCACCTCTCCCCTCAACGATTGTCCGTATTCAGCAAATGTGTATGAACAGCGATACTGAAATCAGCGATTTAGTCAAAGTGATCGAAAGTGACCCGATGCTCAGTGCGAATATTTTAAAAGCGGTAAATTCCCCTTTATATGGGATGAGCCGTGAGATTTCGGCGATCCCTCAAGCGATCATGCTTTTTGGAGTCTCCATGATTCGAGGCTTTGCGGCAGCCAACGCAATCAAAAAATCGATTGCCGTCGATCTAACCCCATACAACATCGGGATTGACGAACTCAGCCACATCTCCACTTTGCAAAGTACGTTAGTGCGCGAATGGTATCGACATATCGACAAGTCGATGCTTCCACTCCTCCAAAGCAGTGCGTTTTTGATGGAGCTGGGCAAACTCATTACCTCTCTCAAAATCATCACTTCGGGGGAATCGGATACATTTGCATCCGAAATCGCTCAGGGCAAATCGATTGTCGATGTGGAGCGGTGCTATTTAGGATTGACGAGTTATGAAGCTGCAGCCATGATGTTTGAACATTGGAATTTTGAGAGTGCTCTCACTGAAGCTTTACGTGAAGCGGTCCATCCAGAAACGCTCAACCCATATGCACAGGTGCTCTACGTACTGAACAGGGCGATAAACATCTATTCCGTACTAACAGAGGAGTCGTTATCAAGCGCTTATGAATCGATTGAATCGTTTGGCTTGAACCGCAGTGCTTTTGACGAAGCCGTATTATATCTCCAATCTAAACAACAAGGGAAAGCATGAAAGGGATAATATTTACAGAACTCGTAGAGTTTGTCGAAGAAAAATTTGGATTCGACGTAGCAGATAGGATGATTGAAGCCTCTTTGCTTGAAAACAAAGGAGCCTATACCCAAGCGGCGAATTATCCCTTCGAGGAGTTGGTTGCGATCGTAACGCAGTTGTCTCAGATTACCGAAATAGACATGGGAGTGTTAATCGAAACCTACGGACGCCATCTGTTCGATCGAATCGTAGGGCTCTATCCTCCGATAGTTGCCAATTTCACCTCCTCATTGCCGTTTATTGCGCAGGTCGATACTTTTATCCATCCGGAGGTAAAAAAACTTTATCCCGATGCCGATTTGCCGAGCTTTCAGCTAATCAGCCTAAGCGAAAGGGAACTGATCATCGACTATATTTCGAATAAACCTTTGACCCCTTTGGCCAGAGGGTTGATGCTGGGAGCCGCCGATCATTTTGGTGAAATGATTGAAATTTTGGAAGACGACACGATCCACAATGCGGGTCAGTTGGCTCGTTTTACGGTACGATTAAATGGCTAACAATGCTGAAATATGGCAAGAACGGTTTGAGAGAGAACGAGCCGCCCGTAAGAGTGCCGAAAAACTGCTCGAAGAGAAAAGCCTAGAAATTTGGCAAATTAATCAAAATCTAGAATATACCATTATCAAGCGTACCGAAGAACTCCAAAAAGCACTCCTTGAAGCCGAATCGGCTAATCGAGCCAAAGATACCTTTTTATCCAATATGAGTCACGAACTACGCACCCCTCTTAACACTATTATCGGTTTTTCTCAAATATTACTGGCGAAACCCGATACCCCGACGAATATCAAAAGCTACATCGACAAAATCCAAATTTCGGGTAAAAGCTTACTCTCTTTGGTCAATACCATCCTCGATTTCTCCAAAATCGAAGCGGGTAAAATGGGGGTCGTCAAAACCACATTTCAGATTGCCGAATTGATAGAAGAGGTCAAAGTGCTGATTGAACCGATGAGTGAGAAAAAAGGGATTCGTTGTATTGTCGATGTCGATCCGGATCTGATCATTTATGCGGATCGACAGTTAATTAAGCAAGTCCTCATCAACCTTTTATCCAATGCAGTCAAATTCTCCCCCGATGGGGCATCGGTCACTTTGTCACATGAACGAAATGATCATGCGGAGTTTTTTTCGATCACTGATCACGGAGACGGAATTCCTGAGGATAAAATACCAACTCTGTTTGACCCCTTTACCCAGATTCGAGAAGATCAGCACGAAGCGATCAAAGGGACAGGTTTGGGGCTTTCGATTGTCAAAAGGATTGTCGAGCTGCATGGGGGAAAAGTGTGGGTGGAGAGCCGCGTAGGCGAGGGGAGTTGCTTTAGCTTCACAATCCCCTCACAGCGGAAGATCGAAAAAGTAGGCGAGT
>JACXUE010000006.1 GCA_014764075.1 Sulfuricurvum sp. | reverse complement strand
CGGAGTGCGGCGATCTTCATCTCATACGAGGTGATCACCGGATTATCGTTGTTGGCACCATTGATGATGGTAGGCTCATTGTCACTCATCGATATTAACAACTACCAAGCCGGTGGAATCGAAAACTGGATCGTTTGGTCTCAGCCGGTTGCGTTTATCCTGTTCTGGATTGCGGCATTTGCCGAGACGGGACGTACGCCGTTTCACTTGGTAGCGAACGACCATGAGATTATTGATGGTTTCGGTACCGAATATTCGGGTATGCGTTGGGGTCTTTTCTTCATCGGTGAATACGCGAATATGTTTTTTATCTCGTTTGTAATCGCGATTATTTTCTTGGGTGGTTTTGGTGACGGTACCCTTGCAGGGGCGATCCAATTGATCCTCAAAGTAGCGTTTTTCTTTTTCTTTTTCCTCTGGACACGTGCCGCATGGCCTGATATCCGTCCTGACCAATTGATGTGGTTGTGTTGGAAAGTTTTAATGCCGATCGCGGTGATCAACGTAGTGGTCACCGGTATCGTGATGATGTTCTAAGGAGGTTGGGTTATGCACCATGAAGAAGTATTTACAAACCGTAATGTAACCGAATCATCGGCTTACTATTACGTCGATATCGAGAGTTATCCAACCACTGGATGGGATAAGTTTAAACAAGTGGTTCGCCGTACGTTCAGTGGTGAACTTTTTATCGGATTATGGGTGGTTATGCGCGAGATGATCAAATTTGACATCCATACCGTTCAGTATCCGAAAGAGAAACTTCCCCTAGGCCCCCGTTACCGCGCGGTTCATAAACTGCTACGTTTGTGGGAGTCGGGATATGAGCGTTGTATCGGATGTGGATTGTGTGAAAAAATCTGTATCTCCGATTGTATCCGGATGGACACCCGCATCGATGAGAACAGTCGTAAAGAGGTGACTGAGTACAGCATCAACCTTGGACGTTGTATCTTCTGCGGTTATTGTGCCGAAGTGTGTCCGGAATTGGCGATTGTGCACGGTCCTCGTTACGAAAATGCCTCAGAACAGCGTGCCCATTTTGTCATCAAAGACGATATGCTTACACCGCTTGATTTACTCAAAGCAGGGGCTCAGGAAGAGTATCCGGGCTTTGGTGCGATTATCCCAGGAAGCGACGACGCGGTCAAAAAGACCCCGTTGGCGTATTAAGGAGTTAGTATGTTTGAAGCTATCGCTTTTTATCTGTTTGCGGCTCTCACGATCGTGATGTTCACCATCACGGTTATGACCTCTCAAGCATTGTACGCCATTACCACTATGGCGGCGGGGATGATTTTTATCTCCGCTTTTTTCTTTATCTTGGGGGCAGATTTCTTGGGTGCGATCCAAATCGTTGTCTATACGGGCGCTGTGATGGCATTGTATGCATTCGGTATGATGTTCTTCGATACGACCCGTAAGGTGGTTGAAAAGAGGGGCAATCCGCAAATCGTATTCGTTTTGGGTGTTTTGGCAGCCGTATTGGTTGTGGCGATTTTCGTTGCGCCGATCGTTTCCAATAATATTCATGCCCTTTATCCAGCGCACGAAGGGGTGGGTAACTCTCAAGCTATCGGTATGGTATTGTTCACTAAATACCTTGTACCGTTTGAACTTGCGGCAGTGATGCTTCTGGTTGCGATGATTGCTGGTATTGTGTTGGCAGGTAAGAAAATGGATAAATCATTGACACTTATGGCCGAAGAGGATATCGCAAAAGCGCATCCTCAACATGAATCTCACCACAGCGCAGGAGGACACCACTGATGGAAGTAACACTTACCCATTATTTGGTTTTATCAACCGTTTTGTTCGCGATCGGTTTGATCGGGGTTATGCGCCGTAAAAACCTTTTGATGCTCTTTTTTGCGACAGAGATTTTGCTCAACGCAACGAACATCGCATTTGCGGCAATCTCTCACTATATCGGAGATTTGACCGGACAAATGTTTGCTTTTTTCATTATTGCGATTGCCGCTTCCGAAGTTGCGGTAGGGCTTGGTCTGCTCATCGTATGGTACAAACGTACCGGTAAAATCGACCTAGATCAAATGAATTCAATGCGAGGATAAGCCATGGAAATCTATTTATATATCGCACTGTTTGCTCCGTTGGTCGGCTCACTGTTTTCATCGTTGTTCGCTTCATCGCCGAAAACAATGATCACCGGATACGTCGCTTCTGGCCTTTTATTTACCTCATTGGTAAGCAGTATGATTTTGCTCTCTTATGTTATGGGGGGGCATACGGTTCATGTTGAAATGATGACGTGGATGGCGACGGGGGATCTTTACATCCCGTTTGGTTTTGTCGTTGATCAGGTGAGCGTTGTCATGATGATGGTTGTCACCATCGTCTCTACGGTTGTCCATATTTACTCCATCGGATATATGGATCATGACAAAGGGTTTAACCGTTTCTTCGCATGGCTTTCTGCGTTCGTTTTCTCGATGATGGTTTTGGTCATGAGCGACAACTTTGCTGGCCTTTTCATCGGATGGGAAGGGGTCGGTCTGTGTTCATGGGGATTGATCGGTTTTTGGTATCACAAAGAGTCGGCGACATGGGCGGCAAACGAAGCGTTCATTATGAATCGTATTGCCGATCTTGGAATGTTGATCGGTATTTTCATGGTTTACTGGAATATCGGATCGCTTCAATATGATGTGGTGTTTGAACAAATCGGAAATCTTCCGGTGGTTGTGATCACATGGATCGGTATTTTCCTCTTTATCGGGGCTATGGGTAAATCGGCGCAATTTCCGTTGCACACATGGCTTGCCGATGCGATGGAGGGTCCAACTCCGGTTTCGGCGTTGATCCACGCCGCAACGATGGTTACGGCAGGGGTTTATCTTGTGGTCCGTTCTAACCCGATTTACGATTTGATCCCGAATGTTGGATTGTTTATCGCGAGCCTCGGGGCATTCGTTGCATTGTTTGCAGCGTCTATGGCGCTTGTCAACCGCGATATGAAACGGATTATCGCTTATTCTACTCTTTCACAACTTGGATACATGTTTGTGGCAGCAGGTTTGGGTGCGTATTGGGTGGCATTGTTCCATTTGATGGCGCACGCGTTTTTCAAAGCGTTGTTGTTCCTCGGTGCCGGTAACGTCATGCACGCGATGCACGATGAGCTTGACCCGTTCAAAATGGGGGGATTGCGCAAAGTGATGAAAGGGACATTTGTGATGATGACCCTTGCGTCGGTGGCATTGGCGGGTATCTATCCGTTTGCTGGATTCTTCTCCAAAGATTTGATTTTGGAAGTTGGATTTGTAGAACACCATTATGTGATCTACGCCGTTTTGTTGTTGACAGCAGGGTTGACGGCATTCTATTCGTTCCGACTTGTCGTGTTGATCTTCCACGGAGAGGAGCGCTACAAACTTTTCGGTATCCATCCGCACGAAGCGTATAAGTTCATGTTAGTGGCGATGTCACCTCTGCTTGTATTGGCAATCATCGCCGGTGCGTTTAAAATGACCTATTACCAATTGGTCACCAGTTTGCTCCCTGATACCCAATATCACGTTCACAGTGAGATGACGTACTGGATTATGACAATCGGCACACAGCTCTTTGTTATGGCGGCAATTGCTTTTGCCTACAAAAAATACGGTAACTGGAGTGGCGTTCCGGATGGAACCTCCACAATGGAAAACCGTTTTTGCTATAAATTGCTTTGGAATCAGTACTATATTCCAAAATTTTACCATGAAGTATTCTCGAAACCGTATGGGGAGCTTTCACGCATCGCGTGGAAACAAATCGATCTTAAAATCGTCGATGCAATAGTTGATGGGATTGCCAATTTTATTTACAGAACGGGTGAAAACACACGTGACATTCAAAACGGGAACCTATCAACGATGCTGCGTTGGATGGTTTTTGGTTTGATCGTTTTAGTGGCGCTTGCCGTTGCCTTTAGCGTTGGCTACAACGCGGTAGGCGCTTAAGGAGAGATGATGATAGATCACATTTTAACGCTTTTAATTTTCTTCCCTGCATTGGCTGCAATGCTCGGGTTTGTGGTGGCGAAAAATAGTATGCGCGCATACGGTATCACCGTTGCCGCAATAGAGTTTTTCCTCTCGTTGTGGTTGTGGTATGCCTATGATCCGATGGTCTCTGGGATGCAGTTTATGGAATCGATGCCGGTTATTCCGGCATTTGGTATCAACTACCTCCTAGGAGTTGATGGATTATCGTTGTTCATTATTATCCTTTCAACGTTTTTCACGTTGATCGGTATTGCGTCGTTAACCGAAACACGCCGTTTAAAAGATCTCATCATTACGTTGTTGTTCTTAGAGATGACGATGGTGGGTGTATTTGCGGCATTGGATGCGATCATTTTCTATCTGTTTTGGGAACTCTCTCTTGTACCTATGCTTTATATCATCGGGGCTTGGGGTGGACCGCTCCGTATTTACGCATCGATTAAATTTTTCTTGTATACGTTTACAGGATCACTTGTGATGCTTGTCGGTATGTTGTTCATGGCGTACTTTTATTACCAAGCGACCGGAGCATGGAGCTTCTCTATTCTAGAGTGGTACCGTCTGATTTTGCCGGAAAGTTTCCAAATGTGGTTGTTTGCGGCCTTTTTCCTCGGTTTTGCGATTAAAGTACCGATGTTTCCGTTTCACACATGGTTGCCATACGCGCACGGTCAAGCACCGACCATCGGTTCGGTTATCTTGGCAGCGATTTTGCTCAAAATGGGAACCTACGCGTTTGTCCGTTTCTCATTACCGCTCTTTCCGGATGCGTCGGTCTTTTTCATGTTCCCGATTGCGATTATTGCGATTATCATGATTATCTATACGGCGATGGTTGCGTATGCTCAAGAGGACATCAAACAAGTTGTTGCGTATAGCTCGGTATCTCATATGGGGGTTATCATTCTCGGTACGTTTGCATTGAACGTTGAGGGGGTGAGCGGATCGGTATTCTTGATGCTGGCACACGGTGTTGTATCGGGTGCGCTATTTTTGCTTGTCGGGGTCATCTATGATCGCCGCCATACCAAATTGATGTCCGAATTCGGCGGATTGGCATCGGTTATGCCACGTTATGCGGCGATTTTCGGGATTATGATGATGGCATCGGTCGGATTACCGCTCACCATCAACTTTGTAGGAGAGTTTTTGAGTTTGCTCGGATTCTATAAACAATCGCACGCGTTGACATTGACCGCAGGGGTTGCGATTATCGTCGGTGCGATCTATATGCTTGCGGCGTACAAAAAAGCGTTTTTCGGTCCGGTGACAAACGAAGAGAACAAACATCTCAAAGATTTGAACAAAACCGAACTTGTAGGGCTTATCCCACTTACAATCGTTGCAATTTGGCTGGGGGTTTACCCTAAACCGGTATTGGAGCCGATCAACAACAGTGTCGAGTCGGTGATCCAGTTGATGCACGACAAAGCGCAAAGTGCTGAAGCCAAAGCCCGTATCCCGAATGTAGCGGGAAATGATGAGACGATTTCAATCCAGGAGGCGCACTAATGTTGGAGCCGGTTAATGTTTCGATTGCGTCGTTGAATCTAACGACACTTACACCGATGCTGATTGCGATCGTCGGTGCGCTTAGTATTTTGGCGATCGACATGTTCAAAGAGGGGTTGCACAAATCTCTCTATGTCATGATCAGCCTCTTGTTCTTGCTCCTTGATTTGGGGGCATTGGTTGATTTCGCAGCTATTTTTGCGAAAAACGGAACCGTACTTGGTTTCTTTAATGTTGTGTTGATGGATGGAATTGCGATTTTGTCCCAAATCATTATCGTCGGTGCGTCGATGCTCTTTATTCCGTTGGCACTTACCTCCAAACGGTTCCATGAGTACGATTATCCGGAGTATTTTGCCCTTTTCTTGTTTATGATTGCCGGTTTCCAGTTCATGGTGGCAACCGATAACTTGATCTTGATTTTTGTCGGACTTGAGACGGCATCGTTGGCGCTCTATACGATGATCGCGTTGCACAACCGTCACAAATCGTTTGAAGCGGCAGTCAAATATTTCACTATGGGGGCATTGGCGGCAGGTTTCTATGCGTTCGGTGCAATGATTTTTTACGCCATCAGCGGTTCGGTTGAGATTAACCAAATTGCGACTGTTTTGGCGCAAGATCACTACCGTAACATCGGTTATGTTTTGGTAGCGGTAGCGTTCATGATTGCGGCGTTCGGATTCAAACTCTCGATGGTTCCGTTTCACACATGGACACCGGACGTATATGAGGGCTCTTCGGCGGCATTGGCAGGATACATGTCGATTGTTCCTAAAATTGCAGCATTTGTTGTAGCAATGCGTTTGTTTGAGTTTTTGGTGCACAGCGGTGTAGTGTGGTTGAATATCATCCTCTACATCGGTGTTGTGGTGACGATGACAGCGGCGAACATCTGGGCATTGGTGCAAACCGACGTTAAACGGATGTTGGCGTACAGTTCGATTTCTCATGCCGGTTTTGTTATGGCGGCGATCTTGATCGGTACGACACAGGCGAATACCGCATTGTTCTTGTACTGGGCACTTTTTAGTTTCACCAACCTCGGTGCCTTTACGATGTTGTGGGTAAACCGTCAAAAAAATCTCCTTTCTGGTCAAAGCTCAGACCATCCGTATGAGAAATTCTCCGGTATGATCAAAACGATGCCAATGGGTGCGGTAATGATGGGGCTTTTCATGCTCTCTCTTGCCGGTATCCCACCGTTTGGTCTGTTTTGGGGTAAAATGTACATGATTGGATCGGCTGTTTCGGCCGGTTATACAATCCTTGCGTTGATTATGGCATTGAACTCGGCGATTGCGGGTTACTACTATCTTAAACTGATCGTTTTCATGTTTATGAAAGAGCCGATGGTAGGATATGACAAATTCTATTTTATGAATGCCTCGTTATCGCTCAAAACGATAATCGGTATTGCGGTTGTAGGGACAATTTTTGCTATCTTTGCCGTTAATCCACTATTGGATGTTGTCACGCTATTCGTGTATAATAGCGGTTACTAACTACCCTTACGCACTTGATGACATCAAGGGCAAAAAGGGCTAGTTTATGCCATATCCGAAAGATATGGCAAGCTTTAGGGGTTTGTAGGGACATTTGTCCCTGATGCTTTGCGGGCTATGAACGTAAAGTGCGTAAAATCAATTACTAAAAGGATAGATTGAGGGGGAACGATTGAGATACTGGGCTTTATTATGCCTCTGGTTCCCTCTCTATGCGTTAGAGGTATCGATACAAAGCGGCAAAGAGAATGGGGAGAGCTTCAGTGTTCTTCATCTGCGCAATGCTGATCCTTTTTCGTGCCAAGCGACCACAGATGACTTTGGTGAGACGAAAAGGGTTGATTGTTATTTCGCTAAACCTCCCAAACAAAATTTCCCTCCGGTTACAAACTCCCATCTTGTTATAAGTTCATCGACAGGTGCTAACGGATACTCCATTAGTATCATTCCAAAATCCAAAATGGCATTGATGCCGATACCCTTTGATCTCTCAAAAGTAGATGCAACCTATCGATCCAAAGTACAGAAAGCAAACCATTGGAGTGTTGTCGGTTACCCTACCAAACTGCCTTTGATTTCCCCTAGTGCTTCATCATCGACATCGATCAACTTTCCGGTAAAAATCCCGAAAAATAGCCACCCTTTTCTCGGAGGTCTCGATCTCAAAGGAAACCCGATCAAGATCCGTCGTGTTCAGGATGTCACCGATTACATGGAGATGAAAAAAGCGTACGCCGCAAAAGATTATGACAAAGTCCTTGAACTTGCCGATAACGCTTTGCACGAATATCCCAAGACGGTTTTTAAAAACGAGCTGATGCTCTATCAAATCCGCTCCTATCATGTAAAAGGGGAATCGGAAAAACTTTTAGAGGTTGCAAAACAGTTTTTGCGTGATTTTTCTGCCGATCCGAATATTGCCGAAGTCCTTACCTATACCGCAAATGCCTACAGTAAAATCGGTCTGAGTGTCGATGCTGATTACTTTTTTGACCGATTGTTTGACGAACAGAGCGATAGCCCTTTTGCCTCGTTGGGGATGATATACAAAGCTGAACAGTTAGAGGCTTCTGGGGGGGTGAAAAAAGCGATGAGTTTTTATCAAAAGGCCCTTGCAACGAGCAAAGATATCGCTATTGCTTCCAAGGCGGCATTTAAACTTGCTCAGATGGAATTGAACAGTGGCAATACCAAAAAAGGGGCACAGTACATCGACAAAATCGCCAGTGCCAATCCGAGTTATTTTAGCGAAGTTCGTGACAGCGCTATGGCTATGGCGACTACCTTTGTTGATCGAAACGATCCGAAAACGGCTGCACGCATTAGTGAAGCGCTCTTCAATGCGACAGATAAAAAATCACCCGATAAAGAGCAATTGCTCAGAGATATTGGATTACAGCTTGCCAAATCGGGGAAACGAACCGAAGCGCTCAAAAAATTCAACGAGTATTTAGAGACCTATAAATACGGTCAATTTACAGAAGAGATTCGACGGGCAAAAGATGGGTTGTTTTTCGAAGAGGGGGATAAAAATGTCACCGCACAGATGAAAAAATACGACGATTTGATCGAACGCTATGGTAATGATAGCGTCGGACGAAAAGCACTCTATAAAAAAGCTCAACTCTTGCTAGAAGGGAAAAAATACAAAGAGGTGCTTGATTTAGAAAATGAGCTGTACCGACTCGATTCGACGGAGTATCCGCAGACGAATTCGCTCATCACCAAAAGTGCCATCGGTCTTGAAAAAACACTTCTCAAAGAGGGAAAATGCGCTGAAGCGCTCCGTTTGCAAAAGATGTATAAAATCAAGCTCCTTACCGAGTGGGACGAATCATTGTTTAACTGCGCACTCAAAACGACGCAATACGCAACGGCCCAAAAAATCGCTCAACGGCATCTTAAATCCAAATCAATACCAGAACGGCAAATCTGGCTCTATCGCATGGTGAAAACGGAGTTTGGTTTAGGTGAGTACAAAGAGGCGATCAAAGGGGGAGAAGAGCTAATCGCACTGTTGGGTGTTGAAAAAAATCCTCCGTTAAACGACATCTACCGCACCATGTTCGATGCAGCGCAGCGCCTTGGGGATGGTGATGGGATGGTGCGCCATATCAAATCGATCGAGGGGGCATACCCGAATGATTTCAAAGATATCGAACGTTACACCCAAATGGTGAGTCTCGCCCAAAAGCGCAAAGATGAGACGATGACACAAACATACGGACGCAAAGTGATGGCGCTCCAAGATCGAACCAAAACCTATACCCAAACGCCGTATATCGAATTTACATTAGCTCAGTCGTACCAAAACGTCAGAAAAGACGGTGATGCACTCAAAGTACTCAAAACGCTCAATGCTCGCCAATTGACACCACAGAGACGATCGCGTCAGCAATATCTGATCGGATCGATCGAACAAAAATTTGGACGCAAACGTGAAGCGCGCGACGCGTTCAATGCGAGTATCAAAGCCGATCCGGCTTCCGCATGGGGGAAACTCGCCAAAGAGGCTCTTACCTTATTTTAGATAGGTGCGAGCAATCGGCAGAAGTTCGTCCGCACTTCCGCTTGCACTTAACGAAAATTGATGGGCATTAAAGGTCTGTTGCCGTTTGGCGAGTTGTGCCGTATGGATTGAAATGCGTGTTTCCATCTCCTCTTTGGAGGTTTTCCCGTCCAAATAATCCAACACTTCGATAATCCCGATCGCTTTCATGCTGTTGGGGGCTCTTCCGTAGAGCCGTTCAAGTTCAGAAACTTCGTCGATGAGCCCTTGTTGGATCATTGTGGAGGTTCGTTTGGCAATCCGTCGCCGCAGAAGATCACGATCGATTTTAATCTCGACCACCGGACAATCGGTAATAATCGGCTGAGGAGAGTGGGCTTTGAACCATTGTGAGGGTGCTTCGAGCGTTTCAAGATAGATGAGGAGGAGCTTTTCAATACGGTAGCGATCGCTCGGGGCTATTTTTTCCATATTTTTCGGATCAACAGAGCTGAGCAATCGGTGACACTCTTTTGGATTTTCTAGCATCGATTTGGCTTTTTCGAGGGTGGCGTGTGAATAATTTGGGATAGGCGATAGACCCTCGATCATACTTTTGAGATAAAAGCTGCTTCCTCCGACGATAACGATATTTTTTCCCTCATTGAGTGCTTGTTTATGTATTGCGTGATACTCATCGATAAAGGTGATAACACTTGCCGCTTCGTTTGGGCATAGGCGGTTGATCCCAAAATGGGGAACCAAAGAGAGCTCATCTTGGGAGGGTTTAGCGGAAGCGATATCGATCTCGCGGTAGATACTGAGCGAATCGATGGAGAGGATGAGGGCGTTATGCTCTTGTGCCAAAGCCAGTGCCAAATCGCTTTTCCCCGATGCGGTAGAGCCGATGATCGCTAATTGTTTCATAAGTGACATTATATAGTTTTTCTAAAGCGTTCGACACGCTCACTATGAGCCGATTTTACGCTGACAAAGAGAAAATACGATAAAATTAAACCATAATGATTTCAAAGGGTATCTGTGGAACGATTGGCGAAAAAGATACGAGACTTTAATGAACTGGTGATGTTTCAACACAGCCTCTTTTCGCTCCCTTTTATTTTCATTGCGATGATTGTCGCTTCGGATGGGTGGTTCGGTTCGTCATTGTTGATCTTAGGAGCTTTGGCAGCGATCAGCGCCCGCAATGCGGCGATGGGATTCAACCGCTACGTTGACCGTGTTTATGATAAAGAGAACCCTAGAACATCTACACGGCCGAGTGTTGATGGGCGGATTGATGGTGTGTCCATTGTTATATTCACTGTTGTCAATGCGCTTGTTTTTATGGTGGTAGCCTATTTTATCAACGATTTGGCGTTTTATCTGAGTTTTCCAGTATTACTGGTGTTGCTGAGTTATTCGTATTTCAAACGGTTCAGCTCGATGGCACACATCGTTTTAGGAATTTCATTAGGATTGGCACCGATGGCGGGGGCAATCGCCGTATTGGGAAGTATTCCCGCATGGTCGGTGCTGCTTAGCATCGGAGTCGTCTTTTGGGTCGCCGGATTTGATCTACTCTACTCACTGCAAGATATGGAGTTTGATAAAGCAAACAATCTTCACTCAATCCCTTCGCGCTACGGTAGCATCGCTACGTTAAAAATTTCGGCATTTTTCCATATGCTCACCGTAGGATTTTGGTTTTGGTTTGTACGCAATGCAGAGTTGGGGGTTTTTGCGATGGCGGCGGTTGGTTTTTCGGCAGTGATGCTGATGTATGAGCACTATTTGGTGCGCAAAGATTTTACAAAAATCGATAGAGCATTTTTCACGGTAAACGGCTACTTGGGTTTTGTTTTTATCGGATTGATTATTTTGGATAAGGTGGTAGTATGAGTGGTGTGAGATTAGTAGAAGCACCGATCAATATTGCATACGATTTGGCACTTAATAATCCAGAGGGGTATGAGAGGGAGTTCCACCAGATGTCGCAGAGTGATGAGGATCCCATTGGTCAGTGGCTCAAAATGGCAAAAGCACGAGGGGAAACCTCGGAGAGCGATCCGGTGGTGCTTAATCTTTTGGTGGAGCTTTACCGTAAAGTCGACAAGCTGGAACAAATTTTGACGATGAGCGCACCGCAGCGTCTTTCGCTCATCAATGAAGCGATGATTGAGAGTATCGGATTTGAACACTTCAAACTCAAAGAGCGGCAGCTTGAACCGGGCAAACTCTATTATGGTCGTATTGAGATGCCGATTCACCCCAAACGGGAGATTGCGATTTTTTTTGAGGCGATGGACGGGACGTTGGCGAAAATTATCCGCACTCATGATCGGGATGAAAAAGAGTGGGCAGCCTATATGACCGCACGTGAGAGGGTTATGATCCGACAGCTAAAGGGGCGTGAATGAATTATACGTTGGAGATCGCTATTGTTGCGTTAGCGGTGGTGGTGGTCGGGATCGTCTACTACATGGTGAACAAAGAGTCTGAGGTAACATCGCAGATTCGCTCCGTTGCCAAAGCGGTCGAAGAGTTGCATCGCGAGTTTTTTATGATGGACAAACGGCTAAAACAGGAGCTGGAGATAATCGCGTCGCTCCAAGAGAGTGTCCCGATGAATCAAAACAACATTCATGCAGAGGTAGGGCGAGAGGTAAATGAGATATCGGTCCCTATTTTAGAGTCACTATCCCATATTGAGGGAAGTTTCAGTACCTACAAAGAGAAAACGGAAAATCGCCTCCGATATTTGGAGGAACGGATCCGCAATCTCTCTCTCCCCGCTTCGATCAGCGGATTGGATGATGAGAAAGTGATCAGCCGATACAATCAGGGGATGGAGGTCGATGCGATCGCCAAAGAGCTCCGTTTGTCCAAAGCAGAAGTGGAATTTGTCCTCAAAATTAACCAATTGAGATGATTTATTAACTTTTAAGTTTATATAGCTATAATTTCGTTCTCTTTTAAATGTGCGTCCGTAGCTCAGCTGGATAGAGCATCGGTTTGCGGTACCGACGGTCAGGAGTTCGAATCTCTTCGGGCGCACCACTTTTCTTTAAAATCATCTCGTAAAAATTATTCTCTTTTTAATTTACAAAGACTAAATTCAAATTTTGAAAAAAACGATCGCATTGAGCGGCTCTTTGTGGTAAAGTATGGCAAAAGTTGCGGGGGACTTGAAATCGTTCATGAATAGAGTACGTTTTTTTTGATGAGTACGTTGATTCAATTCATGATATTTGGATTCATTGCTCCCCTCTCATCTGCATTGCAGATTTCAGTGTCTGTTTTTTCGTGCCGAAATTTCGTTTAAAAAGCTTTCCAAATCGTATTTTGTCCGGTATTGCGGTGTCAAAATATGGATGAGAATATCTCCCAAATCGATCGCAACCCAATCTCCGCTCTCATCAACGTACAAAAATTGCTCATCGGGTTTCAACCCTTTTTTGAGGTGATCCAAGAGTGCCAAAGTATGACGTTCCCCTAATGACGAAGTGATAACGACGTAATCGGCGAAATAATCGCCCCCTCTGAGATCAAACACTTCGATCGCTTCAGCTTTGTTTTGGTCTAAGATAGCACTAATTTTTTCAATGCGTGGATTCACGGATGTTCCTTGTAATAGGTTAAAATTTTTTGTTCGATATTCGCTTCAAGACCCAAAGGGCTTAAAGAGGTACGAAAATCGGTTGAACTGATGGTCACATCGACATTCAGTCGAATCATCCTCTCAGGAATAGCGATACCGTTGCGTGTCGCGACGACCCATGTCACCAAAGTATCGAGTTTGGCAAACTGATGCCATGAGGCGAGTTTTTCGAGATTGTCGGCTCCGATGACTAGATAGATCTTTTCTGCGGATGGGGCAAAATGTTCTACCGTCTCGATAGTGTATACGCTCCGATGTTGAGTAATCTCAAAATCACTGATCGATACTTTGGGATAGGGCTCAAATATCTCTTTCAGCCATCCGTAACGGATATTCCCCTCCGCACGTACCGTTTTTTTAAACGGATTGCGCGAAGCAGGTATAATAAACAATCGATCGATCTCCAAACGCTTTAACGCTTCGGTAACAACCGCTACATGTCCGGCATGGGGCGGATCGAAACTACCGCCATAGAGTGCGACCTTCATAAGCCTCAACTTCTTTTAATCGAAATTATAACCGATTTTTGGTAAAATCAGCCCCTATTTTGTGTTTGTAGGACTGTAGTGATGGCGCTAAAGATTGCAATTAACGGATTCGGGCGTATCGGCCGTTGTGTAACCCGTTTAATCGCCATGAGGGACGATGTCGAATTGGTTGCCATTAACGACATGGCAACGATTGAGATGATGTGCTACTTATTGCAAAATGATTCGGTTCACGGATCGTTTAGATCGGATGTTACCATTATCGACCGATCTACGTTGATGATCGGCGGAAAGCGCGTGAGTGTTTTTGCAGAAAAAAATCCTGAATTGCTCGATTTTGGCGCATGCGGTGCCGATGTGGTATTTGAGTGTAGCGGTCTGTTTTTGACCGGTGATTCGACGCGACACCATTTGGCAAAAGGGGTCAAAAAGGTGATCCTATCCGCTCCAACCAAAGACAGCGCCATCCCGACGTATGTGTTAGGGGTAAACAATCATCTCTACTTGGGTGAGCCGATTATCTCAAACGCATCGTGCACCACCAACTGTTTAGGACCGATTGCCCGTATCGTGGATGAACATTTGGGGATTGAGAAAGGGTTGATGACGACGATTCACGCCTACACGAACGGTCAGGCGATTATCGATAGCGATCATGGCAGTGATATGCGCCGCTCACGTGCCGCAGCGGTGAATATGATCCCGACTACGACGGGAGCGGCTAAAGCGATTTCTCTTGTGTTGCCATCTTTGGAGGGAAAACTGCATGGGCAAAGCGTCCGTGTTCCGACACCGGATGTTTCGATGGTCGATCTGAACGTTCTGGTCTCAAAACCTACCTCCAAGGAGGAGTTGAGCTCTCTTTTTAAAGCGTATGCCAAAGGGGAGATGAGAGGAATTTTACAGGTAGATGAGCGTTATCGAGTATCGCAGGATTTTGTCGGATCGTCGTTTAGTGCCACAGTGGCGGACGATCTCATCCAAGTGATCGACGGTAATTTGGTCAAGATCATGGCGTGGTATGATAACGAGTGGGGTTATTCCAATCGCCTCATAGAGATGGCATTGTTCATTAGTAAACAATAAAATAGAGTTATAAAAAATTAAATCTTACAGTAAGAGGAAAATATGGAATTATTCAATATTAAAGAGTGCGACATTTACGGTAAAAAAGTGTTTATTCGATGTGATTTTAACGTCCCGATGGACGATTACGGCAACATTACCGATGATCGTCGTATCCGCTCTGCACTTGCAACCATCCATTACTGTTTGGATCAAAAATGTGCCATCATCTTGGGTTCACACTTTGGTCGACCCAAAGGGGAACGCGACGATAAATATACCCTTGCGCCGGTTGCGCGACGCCTTCATCAACTCCTCAAAATTGATGTCAAGCTAGCAGAGGATGTTGTGGGGGAGAGTGCGCAAACGTTAGCGCGTGAGCTTAAAAGCGGAGAGGTATTGTTGCTGGAAAATTTGCGTTTTGAAAAGGGGGAGACGAAAAACGATCCTAAACTGAGTGCGGCACTTGCATCGATGGCAGAGGTGTATATCAACGATGCTTTTGGGGTTAGCCACCGTGCTCACGCTTCGGTCGAGGGGATTACACAGCACTTTGATAACGCCCACAAAGCGGCGGGCTTTTTGCTCCAAAAAGAGATCCAATTTTTTGATGTGTTGTTAGAGCGTCCAATTCGTCCGTTTGCCGCGATCGTCGGGGGATCGAAAGTTTCAGGGAAGCTTGAAGCCTTGATTAATCTTTTGCCGAAAGTGGACAAGATTCTTATCGGCGGAGGGATGGCGTTTACATTTCTCAAAGCGCTTGGTCACGATGTGGGCAACTCGTTGGTCGAAGATGATCTTTTGGGTGAAGCGATTCACATTATGAACGAAGCAAAACAACTCGGAGTCAAATTTTATCTCCCTGTCGACGTTGTTGCTGCGGAAAAATTTGCCCCCGATGCAATGAGTCGGTTATGTAGCGTTCAGGAAATTCCATCCGGTTGGATGGGGCTGGATATCGGACCGGCGACGGTACGATTGTATCGTCAAGTCCTCAATGATGTTCAAACAATCCTTTGGAATGGACCAATGGGGGTATATGAGATGGATCGTTTTGCCCGCGGTTCGAATAAAATTGCCCATTTCGTTGCCGATTCGTATGCGACGACGGTTGTCGGCGGCGGCGATACGGCCGATTTGGTTCAACGTATCGGATTGGATGAGGAGATGACGTTTATCTCTACCGGAGGGGGAGCCTCTTTGGAGCTGTTGGAAGGGAAAATCCTTCCGGGTGTTAAACCGTTAATGAAATAAAAGGAGCAGGTCATGATATTGTGTGCTAACTTTAAAGCGAACAAAACTCGCCAAGAGACACGAGCTTATATGGCAGTTGTTGAGTCGTTTGTGAGTGCAAACGATATCACCGATACGATTATCGTTTTCCCCCCTTTTACGGCGTTGGATCATGATCCACGTAATGTTTTGATCGGGGTTCAGAACGGTTATCCCGTCCAAAACGGTGCCTATACTGGTGAGATAGCGCTTGAGCAGCTTGAGGAGTTTGGGATCAAAACAATTTTGATCGGACACTCCGAGCGCCGTCATATCATCGGTGAAACCCAAGAGCAGATAGCGGCAAAATTCCGCTTTTTTGCGGAACAGGGATTTGCGATCGTCTATTGTGTCGGTGAACCTCTAGAAGTTCGTGAAGAGGGGAGCGATGCGCTGATGGGGTATATCGAAGCTCAATTCGAGGGGATCGATCTTTCCTATCCCGATCTGATTGTCGCATATGAGCCGGTTTGGGCGATCGGAACGGGGCTTACTCCTTCAAACCGTGATATCGAATTGATCCATAGGGCTCTTCGAGCCAAGACCAAAGCTCCGCTTTTATACGGTGGGAGTGTCAAAGTAGATAATGCCGGTGAGATTATGGCTCTTGAAAACGTTGACGGTGTTTTGGTTGGCTCAGCATCGCTCAGCGCCAACGATTTTTGCGAGATGATCGCCCAAGCGGCGGAACTATAATACACAATCAATTAATCTAGGAGAAATTTACATGTTAATGCAGGATCGATTTTCTCGTCCATTCGGTGGCATTTGCCCCCAAAGAGGCATTGAGTGATGGGTTTATGAAAACCTCCAAAGAGGCGTTTCGCATTGCAATGGATATTTCGGTTTATTCGTTGATCGATCTAACCAACCGTTTGGAGAGCGTATTGGCTCCAGGTGCATCGATCATCACCCTCAGCTATCTCGGCGGACCCAAATACATCCCCAACTACAATGTGATGGGGGTTGCTAAAGCGGCGTTGGAATCAACCGTTCGCTACATGGCGGTTGAACTAGGTGCGAGTAAAGGTCAGCGGGTGAATGCCATCAGCGCAGGTCCTATCCGTACATTGGCGGCGAGCGGTATCGGCGATTTCAAACAAATTTTGACGTGGAACGAGTGCAATGCACCGCTTCGCAAAAACGTCACCATCGAAGAGGTCGGAAACTCGGCGATGTATCTCCTCAGTGATCTATCGAGCGGTGTTACGGGAGAGGTACATTATGTCGATGCGGGTTATAACATTATGGGTATGGCTGCAGTTGAGAAAAACGGTGAAGGTAAAAGTGTATTTGTTTGGGATGAGAGAGAATAATCTCCTCATCATTCCCGCATAAATGGAATAATCTCAGTTTTCGACTCCACTTTACCACTCGCAGATTGCGTTGTCGTGGTGATTTGGGTCGCTTTAGTCGTCTTCTCGATCACTTTACCTTCAGCAGTCTCGGTTTTGATGGTGATGGTTGTTGGTTCGGTTTTGGTCGTTACGACTGTGCCGTCGGATTGTTTGGTGGTGGAATTGGTCGCTTGTATCGCCATGATGGGATTCCACTCCTCTTTGAGCCATACATCGAGAGAGCGCTGCATGGCTCCCCCCTCGCTGGTTGCTGTGGTGCTTGGAGAGATCGCATGTAGCGATTTGTTTTGTGATGGTGTAACCCCTTCTTGGTTGGCACACCCTCCGAGGATTAGGGCGCATGTAGCGACCGTTATCAGGGTAAGTGATTTCATATCGAGTTCCTTTGGATTATTTGATATATTGATATTAGATTGAACTATACCATAATCATCACCATATTTATGATGATTATTTGTCTGAGAAATCAAGCTTAACTTAAGGAGAATCAATGAAGTTAGTCAAAATGTCTCTAGCGGCAGCAGTGTTGCTCGGAGCAAGTGCATTTGCGTTGGACAATGTAAAAGTATCTGGGGATGCTAAAGTATTCTATAATACAAACAATGCAGATTATGGCATTGATGATAACAATGATCATAACGCAGATAGATATCAAAGCGGTCTTTTTGAGCAAGGTACTACGGTTGATGGAATAGGTGGATCTGCAGCGGATGTTGCATTACGTCTTGGTGTGACTGGTGATCTTCTCAAAGGTGTTTCATTTGGTGTGACTGCCAATGCAGTTAGTACCCTTGGTTTGGAAAATAACCTCGTATCAAATACGTGGACCGGTGCTCACAGTGGAGTAGAAGACAATAGATGGGTTAGTGAAGCATGGTTGGCAACAACGATGGGTAATACAACGGCTAAAATCGGTCGTATGGAGCTCGATACTCCACTTGCATTCTCTGAAGCATGGTCAGTTGCAAAAAATACTTTTGATGCGGCAGTTGTAATCAACCAAGATCTTCCGGATACGACTTTGGTCGGTGCATGGGTTGGAAAAAGCAATGGTGTAGATGCTGCAAATGCTTCAACAAGTACTGCTGATCGTGATGGTATCCTACGTGATGGTGCAAACTTCCAGACATTTGCAGTTGATGGTGCTTATGCAGTAGCTTTGGTTAACAACTCATTTAAACCTGCTACAGTCCAAGCATGGTACTACAACGTTCTAAGTGTTGCAGATGCTTATTGGTTGCAAGCAGATATCAATTGCCAATTGGTAAAAGGTGTAACTATTGGTGCACAATATGCTAATATGGATCCAAAAGGTTTGCTAGCAGGTATCAAAGATTCTTCAGCATATGCATTTAAACTTGGATATGCAATGGATGCGCTTAAAGTGTCGGCTGCATATTCAAAAGTTGATGATGAAGGTACATTAAAAATTGCCAACGTTGCAACTAATAACTTAAGCGGTGCTCAATCTAAATTGTACACTGAAGCGTTTTGGAATTATGGTTATGTAGGTGCTCCAGATGCTACATCTTGGAATGTTACAGCTAAATATGATGCTGGCTTTGCAAAACTTGGTGCGTATTATACTGATGCATCAATTGACGATACAAAAGCACAAGTTGTGACAAAAGCAGATAATACAGATATGACTGAAGTTGCATTGACTGCTTCTAAATCATTCGGACCGTTGGATGCTACTTTGGCATACATTTCAACCGATGCTGACGACAAAAATAGCGGTAAAGAATACAGCACC
>JACXUE010000131.1 GCA_014764075.1 Sulfuricurvum sp. | reverse complement strand
GTTGTTGATATCACGTTGGACGATGAAGAGATTTTCTATCCGTACGCAAACGACGGCGAAATTGATTTCATGCTTTCTGTTGCCCAAGCAAGCTACAACTTGTTCAAAAACGGGGTAACTGAGGGTGGTACGATCGTTGTTGAGCCTAACTTGGTTCACCCGACTGAAGAAGACCGTAAAAAATGGAACATCGTTGAGATTCCCATCATTACGATTGCTAAAGATGAAATCGGTAACGTAATTACTCAATCGGTTGTTGCATTGGCAATTGCAAATACTTATATGAAAGCATTGGATGATGAGTTACTTCGCGGAGTTATGCTCTCTAAAGTACCTGCAAAAGTACACGATGTAAACAATAAAGCATACGACCTCGGCAAAAAATACGCTCTTGAGGCGATGGCTAAAAAAGCATCTTAATCTTTCCGCTTCGGCGGAAATCCCCAATTTCTCTTAAAAAAATCAATTTATCCTACAATAACTAATTGCGATTAATCAACGATTCGTTACTCTACGCTAACAATGAAAAGGAGACTACATGTCAAAATACGATGCATTATTTGAAGATGAAGGCGATATTTTCGGCGGTTCTCCGCAATCGAAATATTGGGATATTGCCAAACAAGTGAGCGAAGACCTGTATCGCTATGATTTCGACGAGATCATGACCAAAATTGCTGTGATGGAAAAGATGTTGATGCAACAGCATCATGAAGACGATTTAGACAAAATTATCACCAGCTATGCATTAATGAACCCCTCCGAAATCGAAGATCATAAAAAAAGTCTCTACATGGAATATGCTGGACGTTTGATCTATAAAATTTCGGATTGATACTTTAATCCAATTTCCCCTATAATTGCGTTTAGGTACAACAGGCGATAGCTTGAATATGTATTCAAGAGGTAAAGTCCGGGCTGCCGTAGGACACGGTTCCATCTAACGGATGGCCACGGTAACGTGAGGGATAGTGCAACAGAGAGTAGACCGCCTCATATACGAAAACGTTGGAAACGTTTTTGTGCTTTAGTGCCATAGCGGCTAGCGTAGGAGTCGGGGACTTTGTTCGCGGCTCCGTTTCATAAAGTATATGAGGTGAGGGTGAAACGGCGGGGTAAGAGCCCACCAGTCTCTTAGGCAACTAGGGGAGCTATGTAAACCCAACCGCGCAGCAAGAAACAGATGGTTAGCGTCCTACATCGCTATTGTTTCGCTAGAGGTCTAGAGTGATCTAGGCAGTAGATTAATTATCGCTTCATCCAGAACCCGGCTTACGTTGTGCCTATTTTATGCTATTGACCCATTCAATTTCTCCATTATTCTTTTGTTCGATAGAGCGCATCGTCTTGCCCTTTTTACAGACTTGTTGTGGTATCTCCAATGTTTTGATGGCAATTATGGCACTAATACGAACGGATTTAGATAGATTGAAATCATAGTGTGAGACTTTGCATAAAAGTCGTATCGCCAGTTGTCCAACATCTTGGTATAATGAGATAATTAATTCCGTCATGGAGGGGAGTATTTATGGAATGTGAATTTCCTACCGTAAACGCAACCAACGCTGAAATTAAATCGATTTTAGAGGACGTTAAAACGATTGCCATCCTCGGACTTTCTCCTGATTCCACCAAAGATAGCTATCGGGTGGCAGAATATTTGAAAAACGCCGGATATACGATTGTCCCTGTCTATCCTAAAGAGGAGACGATCTTAGGGGAAAAAGTGTACCGTTCACTTGCTGAAATCCCCTTTGTGGTTGATATGGTTGATATCTTTCGTAAACCGGATGCTCTAAATGCGATTGCCGATGCGTGTATTGAACGTGGAGACGTTAAAGTGTTTTGGACTCAAAAAGGGATTGTCAACAATCAAGCGGCCGAAAAAGCCCTGACAGCGGGGATGCGTGTCGTCCAAAATCATTGTAGTATGGTTGAGCATCGTCTCATCTACGGATAAAGGGAATTTTTGATCGATTTACAAACTATCTATCAGGCGCATGAACGGATTAAAGGGACGGTTGTAGAGACACCGTTTGCGTATGCTCCGAGATTAAGTGAACAATGCGGTATCGAGGTGTATCTTAAAAAAGAGAATTTGCAGGTGACCGGCGCTTTCAAAATTAGGGGTGCATACAATAAAATAGCGACACTCAGTGATAGCGAACGCAAACAAGGGGTAATTGCTGCAAGTGCCGGCAATCATGCTCAGGGTGTTGCGATGGCGGCACAAATGTTCGGTATCCAAGCGTTGATCGTGATGCCAGAATCGACACCTCTGACCAAAATCAATGGAGTTCGTTATTACGGTGCTGAAGTTATTTTGGCGGGGAGCAATTACGATGAAGCGTATGCGTATGCCTCTCGGTATGGGCGTGAACACGGGATGGTTTTTGTCCATCCTTTTGCCGACGAAGCGGTCATGGCGGGGCAGGGGACAATTGCTTTGGAGATGATCGAATCGATCAAAGATCTCGATGCGGTGGTTATTCCCGTCGGCGGCGGCGGACTGATCTCGGGAATGGCATCGGCGATCAAATCCCTCTCTCCCAAAACCGAAGTGATCGGAGTGAGTGCATTAGGCGCTCCGGCGATGAAAGAGTCGTTCGAGTCTAAAAAAACGATTGACAGCACCTCGGTTCGTACCATTGCTGACGGTATTGCGGTGCGTGACACCTCTGAAATCACGTTGGGGCATATTTTGGAATCTGTGGATCGTATTGTTAGTGTCGATGATGAGGAGATTGCCAATGCTATTTTATTTTTGCTAGAGCGTCAAAAACTGGTTGTCGAGGGGGCGGGAGCTGTCGGTGTAGCGGCGGTGCTTCATGGTAAACTGAGCGATCTTAAGGGCAAAAAAATTGGTGTCGTCCTAAGCGGCGGCAATATGGATGTAACCCTTTTGTCGATTATTATCGAAAAAGGGTTGATCAAATCGGGGCGCAAGATGAAGCTCACCGTGACACTCGTCGATAAACCGGGTGCGTTGATGAAGCTCACCGAAATGCTTCAAGGATTGAATGCCAATATTGTCCATATTGATTACGATCGTACCTCAACCACGCTCGCCTACGGAGATGCGAATGTTATGATCCATTTGGAAACCAAAGGGGAAGAGCACCAATCCCAAAGATTTGAATTCTTATTCGGTGATCGGCGGATTCAAAAGCAGTATTGCCCATGAACGAATCGTCGGTACCCATGTCGACATTATGGCCACAGGGGATGTATCGATATCAATGATCCCCGGAACGAACAAAGCGGCCGTTTTTAATGTCGCTTCTAAAAAGCTGTTGTACAAAGTGGGACGGCACAACGGTGAGATCGAGAGTGTCGGTTTGGATCCTAATGGACGATACTGCGTTACGTGCGGACAGGATGGTAAAGCGTTTGCGTGGGTACTTAAAACGGCTAGACTGGCATTTTCGATGCCTCCGCACTCCGATTTCATTACGACGGTAGCGTTTAGCGATAACGGTCAATGGATCGCTACGGGAAGTTATGACCGCACCATCAATCTACTCAATATCGCTACGATGAAACAACCTCAAAAACTACGCGGTCACACCAGTGCGGTGATGAAAATACAATTCCTCCACGAAGCACGTATTCTCTCTGTCGATAAAGAGGGTGTACTAATCGTGTGGGATATTCGAAGTGGAAAAATTATCAAACGTTTGCCGAAAATGAGTGATAATGTCCAAACGATGACCGTCAGTGCCGATAAAAAATTTGCGTTTGTAGCGACGAAACTGGGATTGGTCGGATTGTATGATCTTCAAACCTTTGAACAGGTGAAACAGCGTTATATCAAAGAGTCTGAATCGATCACTTCGATTGCATTTATAGCTGATGGTTTTAGACTCGCGATCGGTACAGCCGAGGGGAATGTGAGGATCTATTCGCTATTTGGAAATGAGGAAAGCTATT
>JACXUE010000130.1 GCA_014764075.1 Sulfuricurvum sp. | reverse complement strand
AGATACGGCGAATCGGGGAAAAGATCGCATAGAATTTTCATCATCCCTTTGGATTGGAATAGCAGTGTATAGGCAGGGTTGAGTATGATCGCTTTTTGGTTGTGCATGATGGTGGTGAGCTGAGTAGTGAGCTCAGGTTCTTCAATGGCGATATCTTCCCACGGATAGAGTTTGAACCAGTACTCGTAGGGCTCTTCGTGAGCATTATAAATCCCCTCATCGTCGAATTTTACCCCACCGAGAGGTTCGAATCCAGTTGCAAATCCAGCATCAATCGCCATTTGTTGCAATAGGCGTACGGTTTGTTCCTCTTCGATATTGCCGCTGATGGAGCTAAAGAGGATTTTCCATCCGTCGTAATATTTCTCAAAAAGTTCCGGATCGTCGAACAATGTGACGAGCCGTTTAAAGTTATCACTGATCGCTTGGTAGACGTTATTAAATTGACGCTCTTCATCAAGGCGATTATGTTTGAGTAACGCCCATTGCAAAATGGCGGTTTCAAAGAGTGCTGTTGGGGTATCGGCGTTGAATTCGATCAGTTTGATCGGTTTGCCATCCACTCCCCCTGCGAGATCGAATCGACCGTAGAGGTGCCAATGAACATCGTTTTCCCAGCTCTTTTTGATCGCATCGATGAGATTAAAAGGGATCCCTAAATCAAAAAAGAGGTTGTTGTCGATGACGTATTGTGCCGCTTCGGCGTACATGTCGTATAGCTCATTGACCGCTTCGTAGTACGCCTCGGCTTCCTCATCGCTGATTATGACCAATTCATCGGCGACATATTTACTCTCATCATTATCGGTATGCCATTGAAATCCGATTTGCTCCAGTGAGCGATCGTCGATTGGGGTGATTTTTTGGAGAGTCACCATGATTTACCCTCCAAAACTGCTGCTAGATCTAGTGCTGGATGTGGCACTGTTGCCGAAATAGCTTTTTTTCTGGGTATTGGACGTCGATGATGATGAAGTCGGCGATGAAGAGCGGTGATAGGCCGAACGGTTGGACATATCTTGGTGCCTTTGGACATTTTTGTTGTTCATCAACGCATTTCCGATCATATTCCCCAGCAATGCTCCCCCAGCCGCGGCGAGGATTGTCCCTGCAAGACCCATCCCCTCACCTTGAGGTTCGGCATTGAGTTCCGATTGTCCCGCTTCCATTTTTTTGTACTCTTGGTCGGCGAGTTCTTTCATCTCCGCTTCGGTGAGAACACGTTCATGAACGGTACCGTTTTCATCCATCTCACGAATAATGGCGCGACTAGGGCCAGAAGTTGGCATCTCTTCGACAATGACGTATTTTCCGCTCGTGAGTTGTTCGACAACCAGAAATTTGTTTTGAGCTTCGCTCTGTACAGCCGTTGTGCCCTCTTCCTCAGGAGAACTTTGACATCCGCTTAATGTTGCCATCACGGCAACACCTATGGTTCCTAAAAATAGGGTATTGGCATTCATAATATGTTTCATTTTTTCTCCTTTGGTAGTGTAATGAGCCGTTGTAAATCGGTATCGAAAAAATAGAGTTTTTGACGGTCGATGTAGAGAATATCCCCTCGATAGGTGTGGGGAGATATGGTGATTTGTTGATTGGTTTCTCGAAAAAGGGCATCTCCGAATTTAGAACCGATCGGAGGAATCAATGCGGAGACGCTGATAAGGGTAAGTAAAGACAAAACGATAACGGCTGTCTTGATACTTCGTTGATACATTGTGATCCATCCGATAAAAAGGGTTAGAGCAAGCAATACAATGACGTTTTGATTGTCAACAAAAAAAGGATTGAAAAAGAGTTTGATTTCGTGCGCATCTATATAATGGAGCTTTAACCCTAAGAATAGTGAAAAATCGAACAAAAAGGTAAAAAACAGACCGGTCAAAAAGGCTTGGAGTAGTTTGATCATCGTATTCTCCGCAAACGCGTATGCCCAAGGGTATAGATTTTAGACGATGATGACTCATAGAGTCCCCGCGCGTCTTCGATAATCCAATCGCAGACGCTTTTGCAAAAATTCGGATCATAATTTTTTCCACTTTCGTTGGCAGAGGTGGAATAAAACCAAGCATAGCGTTTGATTAGGCGAGAGTGCTCTCCCTCTCGGACGAGACGAAATGCCTGATTTTTCACAATAAACGTCGTTTTGTGAGCATGGCGGAGACGTCGTCGATGATGTATAGGGATACGCAAGTCACGCTGAAGAGAGTGCAAGTCGGCGTACACCTTGAGAAAAGGTTTATTGCCAAGTCTTATTTTGATTCTTTCCAAGCGCTGAGCATCTTGGGAAAGAAAACCGACGGTAGTGTCGGTTTGAGTGAGAATGATACGATTCATTTCTTAGGAGAGGAGGTAATCTTGGATGGCATGAGGTTCCATCCAGCTCTCATCACTCATATGACCCATCGCTTCGATCGCGGCACGGGCTGCGCTGAGAGTCGTGAAATACGGGATTCCCATACGCAATACAATTTGGCGGATATGTTCGGCATCTTTTTTTGACGTGTTGTTGTCAGAGGTGTTGATTGCCAAAGAGATATCTCCATTTTTCATCATATCTTCGATGTTCGGCCGCCCCTCGGAAATTTTGAGAACCACTTCGCACGGAATACCTGAAGCTTCGATCACCTTTTGGGTTCCACGGGTCGCAACCAGTTTGAACCCTTGATCGTAGAGTCCTTTGGCAATTTGAGGCGCATGAGCTTTATCCATCTCGATAAACGAGAGGAAGCAGGTTCCGGATGTCGGGATTTTGTTCCCTGCCGCGAGTTGACTTTTGGCGAAGCTGACACCGAAGTTTTGGCTGATCCCCATAACTTCTCCGGTCGATTTCATCTCAGGGGAGAGCACCAAATCAGCGCCATAGAGTTTGTTGAACGGGAAAACCGCCTCTTTGATCGCTATATGTCCTTTAATACGCGGTTTGAGTAATCCATCCGCTTCCATTACGATAGTGTAGTTATCGTAAAAACTGAGCGCATCGCGGAGTTTATCCCCCATCATGACGCGGGTAGCAACTTTTGCCAAGGGGATACCCGTCGCTTTGGAGACGAACGGTACGGTACGGGATGCGCGTGGATTCACTTCGATGAGGTACACTTCGTTTTGATAGATGGCGTATTGGATATTGAGCAATCCGATAACCCCAAGACCGAGGGCGATTTTTTTCGTTTGTTGCTCCACTTGCGTTTGAAGCTCTGCACTGAGACTGACCGGCGGGAGTGAACATGCACTGTCTCCCGAATGGATCCCCGCCTCTTCGATGTGCTGCATCACCGAACCGATATAAACTTCGGTTCCGTCACTGATCGCGTCGACATCAAGCTCAACCGCTTGATCGAGGAATTTATCGA
>JACXUE010000129.1 GCA_014764075.1 Sulfuricurvum sp. | reverse complement strand
ATCTCTGCGAGTGCTTCTGCGGCGACTATTTTAGGATTTGGAGCTGAGGTCGATTATTATGCACCGAGTGTAAGTGGCGATTTTGATTACAAAACAACTCGAACCCATTTTAGTAACGATGATCAATCGAGTTATCAGGTGGGGCTTTTTTTGGAACATCCGCTCCCGTTGATCCCCAATGTTCGGATCGATTTTACCCCAAAGACCACTTTTAGCGGTTCTGACGGTATCGGCGGGGTTAATAAAGTCTCTTTCGAGCAGACCGATATTACCCCGTATTATGAGATTCTTGATAACGTTGTTGATCTCGATGTGGGGATTAGTTTGAAAATGATCGACGCTCGAATCGACGGGAATATTGATGATCGTGTTAATCAAGTAATTCCAATGGGATATGTGGGCGTTGCGCTTACCCCTCCACTCTCCCCTTTGGGTATCGAGGGGAGTGTCAAATACATCGGATATGATGGTGACTCTTTGAGCGATGCCCGCATCAAAGTGTTGTGGAAAGCGGTAGCGGGATTGGCTGTACAAGCGGGGTATCGCTATGAGTCACTCAAAATCAGTGATCGTTTCGATACCAACACGAACATCACATTCAAAGGACCGTTTATCGGTTTAAGCTACCGTTTTTAGCCATCATCGCCTAATGCCCATCGCTCAAACGGGATCATCTCGACCCGAGAGACCGGATGGGATAAGGTAGCCTCCAACCCCATTGTGACGGCGATCACTTCACGTACCCGATTCGAGACGATAAAACTCTCGAGGCTTTCCACTTTTTTAAATAGCGTATGCTCATTGGCAAACGGTGATGCGATGATGATTTGTCGTCGTTTAGGGAGATAAAAATCGATCCCTTCGTCGTAATAACACTCGATAGCGTGTTTGTCCAGTTCTGAGAAGATGAGATTTTCAAAGAGGCGTCCGAAATGTTTTTGAAAGACGAGGGCGTGTTTAATCGCGATATCGCACAGGTAGAGTTTTTTGATCGCACTAGGGTGGTTGAATTTGCTCAAACTTTTGAGATAGCCTCGCTCAAACATCGATTGCAGATGGAGATAGAGTTTATCCTTAGAGATTTTACGCTCATTTTTCAACCGTCCATAGAGATTAAATGCCGACACTTTTTGGGTCACCATTTTAGAGGCTTGAGAGAGGATCGAAAACTCGATAGGATCCAATGCTCTAAGCAGGGTGTTCTGTAAATAAAGTACCCTCTCTTCGCTCGGGACACGGTGCATTGCCGGAAATCCCCCCAATTGGAAAAAATGGCTCAGTGCCGTACCGTCGTATTTGCTCTCAAATGCCAAAAACTCTTCGTAATCGAGCGGTTCGAGTTTCACCATATGATAGGGGAGGTTGAGAGCCGTTTCGTGTGAGAGTATGATATGTTCGATCTCAAAGAGACGGATATCTTCACGATAATTGTCGAGCGCAAGGATCGATATTTTGTTCTCACGGCAAAAAGGTTCCAAATAAAGATTGAGCTCATCGATATTGAGCCGTATATCACGGCAATCGAGATAGAGATAGGTCGATTTTTTGTGATTAAGCAGATAGTGTTTCATCAGTGAGGTTTTCCCCGATTGGGCAATGCCATAGATTAGGACATGCTCATCGGGGAGAGATACTTTACGCTCTATGTATCCAGCATTGTGCAAATCGTATCGGTAATATTCATCGATTAATGTATTCATGATGAAAATGATATCTAAAAAATACTGTTTCCTTTTTAAAAGGAAACAAATTTCTGAATATTTTCTGTTTTTAGACCTAAAATCCTTGACCCTAGAAGGGTATGTCGGTATAATTTCGCGCCTTATATAGTCAGAGTAGATCTGACGAGTTCTTTTATCTAAGGAAAAATTATGGAAAAAATTCGTTTGAAACTTAGAGCATACGATCATCGTGTACTTGATCGTTCAGTTGCCTCTATAGTTGAAGCTGTAAAGCGAACGGGTGCGGAAATCCGCGGACCAATCCCTTTACCAACCAAGATTCGTAAGTATACGGTTCTTAAATCTCCGCACGTCAATAAAGATTCACGCGAGCAATTTGAGATCCGAATGCACGCACGTTTGATCGACATTGTGTCGGCTACGTCAGATACGGTTGATTCGTTGATGAAGCTTGACTTGGCTCCGGAAGTGGACGTAGAAGTTCGCTCTATGGACAAGTAAGGAGTAGGGTGTGGAATACATTGTAGAAAAAATCGGCATGAGCCGAACGATTGGCGTTCCGAGCAAAGTGGTAACCCTTTTGAAAGTAAAAGAGGCGAAAGTTTGCGAAGTGAACGACGGTGTTGCTCTTGTAGCATACAGCGAAGGTAAAACGATCAACAAACCAATTGAAGGTCAACAAAAGAAATATAATCTTTCTGCTGAATTCAACAAATTTGCAACATTGGAAGTAGCAAACACCGAAGCAGGTGATTTGGATATGGCTCCTTTGGCAAACGCAACAACGGTTAAATCGTCTTTCAACACAAAAGGGCGTGGTTTTACCGGTGTTATGAAACGCTGGAATTTCGGTGGAGGTCCTGCAGCGCATGGTCACCGTTTTCACCGTACAAGCGGTTCTATCGGTAACCGTGAATGGCCAGGTAAAGTCCAAAAAGGGCGTAAAATGTCAGGTCAATATGGTAATGAACAAGTTACCGTAAAAAACGAAGTTATGTCATTTGACGCAGAAAACGGTGTATTGGTTGTTGTGGGTTCTATCCCAGGAGCAAACGGTGCACTAGGTCGAGTAAAGGTTGTTAAATAATGAGCGCGATTGTACTGAACGAAAAATTCGAAAAAGCCTCAGAAGTAGCATTACCAGAGAGCTTTAGCGGTATCAACCCGCATAACCTCTACTTGTACGTTAAGTCGTACCAAGCGAGCCTCCGTGCCGACACTGCATCTGCAAAAGGTCGCAGTGAAGTTCGCGGCGGTGGTAAAAAACCATGGGCTCAAAAAGGTAAAGGCGGCGCGCGTGCCGGTTCACGCCGTTCACCTGTATGGGTTGGCGGAGCGGTAGTTCACGGTCCAAACACCGGTCGTAACTACACCCAAAAAATCAATAAAAAGCAAAAGAAATTGGCGCTTAAATGTGCGTTGGATGCTTTGGCTCAAGCTGGGAAATTGTTCATCGTTGATTCGATTGAGGTTCCAAGCGGAAAAACAAAAGATGCATTGGCGTTGTTCAACAACTTGAACGTACGTGACGCATTGCTCGTCAAAAGAATCCTTGACGAAAAAACGTATTTGGCATTCCGTAACATCTCTAAAACGTATATCGTTGAAGAGAATGAACTCAACGCCTTTTTGGCTGCGACATACCGCTCGGTTGTAATCGAGAAAGCGGTATGGGAAAATCTGACTAAAGAGAGCTAAGATGGCAGATATTACTGATATCAAATCGATCCTGTATACAGAGAAGAC
>JACXUE010000128.1 GCA_014764075.1 Sulfuricurvum sp. | reverse complement strand
ACAAATGTGACAGAGACGATGATATTGCGGGAAAACCCGCAAGAGGGGATTATGGTAAGAGTGTGGCTTTGAGGATTTTTTGCGTTTGGAGTGGTTTGTCGCCGCCACGTTGACCGTTGGTTTGGACATTGTTGAGTTTTTCTAAAGTGTCCATTCCTTTAACAACGCGTCCGAAAATAGTGTGATAGCCGTTTAACCACGGTGTCGGCGCAGTAGTGATGAAAAACTGACTACCGTTGGTGCGAGGTCCTGCATTTGCCATCGCTAAGATGCCGGCTTTATCAAATACGACACCCGATTTAAATTCATCCTTGAACGGTTTTTTCCAGATTGACTCTCCACCTGCACCGGTTCCGGTTGGATCACCCCCCTGAATCATAAAGTTTTTGATGATGCGATGAAAGGTTAAGCCGTTGTAATAGCCGTTTTTGACATGAGTAGTAAAGTTTTCGACTGCCAAGGGGGCAATTTCTTCGTAAAGTTCGAGGGTGATATTGCCTTGCGTGGTTTGAAGCTGAACTCTCGGATGAGAGGCGCCAAACATCAAGGCTGCGAGGGCAGCTAGGATAACTAAAATGCGCATGGACTAAGACTCCTTGGTGTGTGGTGTAAAGGTTAAGCAGACCGAATTGATACAATAGCGAAGCCCTGTTGGTGCAGGTCCATCAGGGAAAACATGTCCCAAGTGGGCATCGCAGGTTGCACAGAGAACTTCGATTCGAATCATACCGTGACTCATATCTTTTTTCTCTTCAAGAGCATCGGGAGCGATCGGTTGATAGTAACTTGGCCATCCGGTTCCGGAATTGAATTTTGTTGATGAATCAAATAAGGGTGCTCCGCAACAAACACAATGATAGACCCCATCCTCTTTAAGATCGTGATATTGACCGGTAAACGGACGTTCGGTTCCGTGCTGACGTGCTACGTAGTACGCTTCGCTAGAGAGTTGAGCTTTCCACTCTTCCTCACTTTTAATAATCTTATTCATGTTGACCCCTTTTCGGATTTGAAACAAAGATTATAGTGGCGGTTTCTGATCCTCTGCTGAGCGCATAGGTGTAATTTTTGGAGGGATCGTCAGAGATAATAATCACATGAGAAGCGGCAATGCCGCTTGCCATCTCTTCAGTGGCGATGATGATATCGTCAATGTCTTGGGTCTGTAGGGTAAAACTAGGGGTGAGGATACGGCAATTGCACCCTAGGTATTCATCAATAGTCTCTTTGAACAAACTAAAATCATAACTCTCGGGGAGGATCAGCAGAGGGGGGATATCGGATTGAAACGATTTGCGTAGTTCGGACAAAAGGGTTGGAAGGAGACCCTTATCGTTGGTCTCAATAGATTGGTGGGACACTGGATTGCGGTAACTGAACGTGAGAGGGTAATTGGTATCGCTTTTGTGGTTTTCATCTATTGAGACGACTAAGAGCCTTTTTGCGGTGCATTTTTTAAGCAATGTATCGACAAATTTCGGCGACATTGCGTAGTAATCATCGCACAAAACTGTTGTCGCTTTCAGAAACGGTTTGAAACTCTCTAAATTTTCTAAAGAGGAAGCAAAAACAATCCGATGTAAATCGATGGTGATTGCACCGTAATACATCAAGGAGACGAATGCATTGCGAAGGAGATCGGAAGCGAGGATGGTCGGTGCGAAAACAACGATCTTCTCTTGAGGATTATGTAGCAATTCCAACATCGCTTTTCGTATCAATAGGGTACTTTTTCCGCTCCCGTATCCACCATAAAGGGTGGTGTTCTTCTCTAATTGAGAATATAAAAATTGATTTTGCTGAGGAGATAAAAGGGCTCCGGAAGGATTCGTCGAGGCGGGGAGGATAAAAGTATGAGTTTGAAGCGCACCGATAATTTGGATACTTGAAAGGGGAGAGTGGAGATACTCTCCCATAGAGGTGAGTTTTTCTTTGACGGTCTCAATCGTATCGTCGTTAAAAATTATGGATGATTTTGGAAGAAATTCATGAAAAGAGTGATCCAAGCGATCGAATTCGCTTTCGCTCAGATGATCCAGCCGAATAAAACGAAAGATGGGGGTAAAATCAAAAGATAATACATCTTGGAGTTTAGAGCGGATTTTCGATTCGATACTCTCCAAATGGGTAGCGGAGGGCTGTTTGCTCTGTTTTGTGCTCCTTTGTACGGTCGCATGTTCAAGATCAGAAGCTTTCCAGTAAAGTGTTTCACCAAAAAAAATACCGTAATGGGGTAAGAAAAGGAGGATATCTATTGTGCTGCTATCTTTGTGGTGAAAAAGTTTAAAATCTTGAAAATATTTTCCACCCTCTTTGGCAACAAAAATTTTTAATGAGGGGTTATCTTCCTCTTTGTGCAAATTTTGCAAAGGGAGATGTGATGACTGGGAAGAAAACAAACGTTTGAAAAACGATAACATCACTCGCTTCCCTTTTTGGCAGTTTATTTAAACGATTATAACTAATTTTAAATGAGAGAATGTTAACGGCTGGATTAATAGAGAGCGTGGATAGGTCGAGAGGCTTCCCTCTCATTCAATGAGAGGAATTATTTGCCTGCAGCTACAGAATCTTTAAGACTTTTGCCTGGTTTGAATTTTGGAACCATTTTGTCAGCAGTTTTGTAGGTTTTGCTTGTCCCTGGAACTTTTCCCTCTTTCCCTTTTTGAAGAGAGGATGCAAAGCTTCCAAATCCTACCAATGAAACTTCTTCTTTCGCAACAAGAGCTGCCGTTACCGCTTCGGTGAATGCTTTGATAGCTGTTTCAGCTTCCAATTTTGTTTTGTAACCGCCACTTTTTTGAACCAACTCTACGAATTGCGCTTTATTCATTTATTGCCCTTGATTTAGATATGCGAACAACATCCAAACTTCCCGCACTACGAAGATACCGAAAGCCGATGTGTTTTAGCCGCGAATACTTTAATATCTCTTAGCTTAAATTTTTCTTCTTTTTCGGATTTTATAAAATAGTTTTGTTATTTTGTGGTTTTTTAGGCTGTTTTGGAGCCATGCTTTTGAACTTTTGCTTATACTAAGGGGAGAAGATACTTTTCTCGTGTTTAAGTTTTGTACAAGACTTCTCCCCCAATGTGACCATTTTTGGGCGATGTTTCCCGATGAAGAGATCGATAAAAAAACCTCTTCCAAACCGATACGCTCTTGCTCACTTAAACTACTGCCCATCTCCTACCCTTTTAGTTTATTTATTTTTCGAACGACCCGAATAATCTCATCGTCTTCGAGCATTCCCAACATGTCCAAAACCGCTTTTGCCGCTTGGGGTTTGGCATTGCCCAAACGCCAGTCTTGATAGGTTCTCATGGAAATACCGAGTTCGGATGCCATCTCCTTTTGGGAAATCTTCTTACCGTTGCGCTGTGCCTCCACGGCGTTGTGAAGAAGATTAAAAAGGTCACTCATTTCCATTGCTCCATTGTAATATCCTTTTCTTAAAATAAACATTAAACCGTATTTA
>JACXUE010000005.1 GCA_014764075.1 Sulfuricurvum sp. | reverse complement strand
GATGCTAACACATATCGGCTCGGTTCCAAAGCTAAAAAAGCCAAGCAGTTGGCTTTTTTAACGCTTTTCACCCATACAACCCCCTAAAGCTTGCCATATTTTTCGGATATGGCAGAAAACTAGCCATATTGTTCTTGATTTCATCAAGTGGGTAAGGTCAGTGATTAAAAACTTTACCACTTTAACCCCACCTTCTTATAGCGATTCTATCGTCTGTAAACTGAATTTTTATTCCAAAACCTACTTTGTACCCCATTTGTGGTACAATACACACAAAAGGAGTTTGATATGCGTACCAGTATCAGCATCCGAATCGACAATGATGCCAAAGAGATTGCAACTGCCGTGCTAAAACAATACGGTATGAGTCTCAGCGATGGCATCAACCTCTTTTGCAAACAAGTCGCCCTTACCCACTCCATCCCCTTTGAACTCAAAGTTCCAAGTGAACAGATGAAAATAGCTCTCCAAGAACTCGAAGATCGCAAGGGTGAAAAATTCACCTCGATGGAAGCGTTAAAACGAGATTTATTTTCGTGAAATACGACATTTTTAGAACTGCCTCGTTCAAAAAAGGGTTCAAAAAACTCTCTTCCAAACATCAGGAAGAGACGTTTGCACTCATCGAAGTAGGGAGCCATTCGGAACTGTTTGGATAATTCATCCAATTTTCTCCAATTTCATTTTGGCTTCGCTTAAGCTAACGGTCTTGTTTTCCAACCCCTCGATCACTTCAAGATACCGTTTTTCCCCCGATAATGCCAAAAGGGTAATCAGCTCTTTGGGCGTTTTGACACCCTCATAAAACCGTTTTACTCTGCGTCGCGGGCGGCGTTTCCAAAGCCACCGTGCGGCTTCAGAGAGCACTATCCCCAGAACGATCAACGCTCCATACAGCCCGTAACGTGCCCAACCGCTCCAATCGGCAATTTGCGGAGGATCGAGGAGATTTGAGCGCTCAAACCCCTGCACCACTTCAATCGAAACCGCTTGGCTTTTGAGCACTTTACGGCTTTGGGTTGCGGTATCCAAAATCTCCAGTTCGATGGAGGGGATGATGAAATTTTTCTCGCTCACGAGGGCAAACTCCTGACGAATCTCCCCCTCGAATCCCGCACTGGAGGGGGAAATGTTTTTTTGAGGCGGTTCGGCAAAGACATTCACCCCGCTGATGTTTAGCTCATAAGGGACAAATTGATCGAGATTGCCGCTCCCACGAATGTAGAGGCTCACATGTACCGGTTCATGGGCGATAACGCTGCGCTTGTCCACCTTTACCTCCATGGTGATCTCTCCGCTCAGAGCGGCAGAGTTGGCTTTGGCTAGGATTGAAGCTTTGGGCAGTTGAGCCGTTTCATCGTCGAAATCGTATTTTCTAACGTTATCACGCCCGATGGAGGCATTTTCGATCGAGGCAAACGTCGTATGACGGATCAACGCATCCAAAGCGATCTCAATCGTCCCTGCTTTGAGTGGGGTTATGAGGAGATCGAATGTCTGAATCCGTTTCCCCTCTACGATCCGGTCACTTTGGGTTAGAACAGAGGCTTTATACGTCTCGTTCCCGGTCGGTTTGAACGCAATCGTGTACTCGGCGGCATTGGTCGAAAACGCACACTCATACCGAACAACCCCGCTTTGGTTGACGTAGAGCTCTTTGGGAGCTTCGAGAATACGCCACTGATAGGTCGCAGCCCATGCGCTCACACTCACCATCATCAATACCACCAGCCTACCAAGGCTTCGTTTCATGAACACTCCTTTGATTGATCAACTCATATTGTTTCGAGCTCAGAGAGGCTTTCCCCTGAGAGGTTGACAAACGGGGATCTCCCTGCGTCTTTTTCTGCGCATCTCCCGCGCCGGAGGAGGCAATATCGCTTTGCATGTTCGATCCTCCCCCCTCTTTACCTTGTTTACCTTCGCCCGTAGGCTTGTTCTCATCGGCGGAGAATTTACCATTTTTCTTTTTCCAGACGTTTAGCGTTTTTTGCTCCTGGGCATGCGCTATGGCACGTAGATTTTCATCCGCCTTTTTCGAATACTTTAACGTAAGCGATTTTAGCAGTGCATTGCGGGCATTTTCAAATTCACTCAGACGGATGTGGCAGTTGCCTATATTGTAAAACACTACCGATTTAAAAAGCGGATCGCTGGAGCGGATTTGGCGGTAGAGGCTAAGGGCTTCTTGGTATTTGCCCGCTTTATAGAGGGCAGAGGCACGGTTGAACTGCGCTTGTGGGTTATCGACATGGGAAAACCACTGCGCCGAGCGTTCATAATTTCGGTGTGCATAATCGTATTGCCCCGCTTTGATGTAGGGATAATCGAGCCATCCCGCATGTGCCGAAAGTCCAAACAACGCCAGCAACGGTACTATTTTTTTAACCATCTTCTCCCCCACCGTCGTATACGCCATCACAAACGCGATCAGCGCCAATAATGTGGGGAGGTAAAAGAGCTCCTGATACCGTGCCACCGTCGTTGACCCCGCAAAATCCTCCCCCCGCTCCCGCTTGATCCACTCGATGATCGCGTCCGCATCAGAACCATCGATCACCTTGCCGCCGCTTTGTTCTGCAATGGCATTAATCGCGTCGTTGCGGGAGCTGATGACGATATGGCCGTTCTCGTCTTTGAGCGACCCCTCCTCGGAGGGAAGGGTACTCCCATCGGTAGAAGCGAGCATCACGATGCACACTTTAAGACCGTTTTGTTTGGCGAATGCCGCCTCCTTGTCATAAGAGAGTTCATCCCCCCCGTCGCTCAAAAGGACAACCAAAAGATTTTGAGCATGGGACATTTTGCGGGCGAGTTCGAGTGCGCTCATTACGCTAGTCCCTTTGGTGATGATCTGCGACTCATCCATCGAAGCGAACAGGTGAAGCAATAGCTCCGTATCTTTGGTGAGGGGCGATAGGACGATTGCGCTGGTCGTATGGGCGAGCACCCCAAACCGATCACGTTTATCACTGCGAATGATGCGAGAAAGCACCTCTTTCGCCGCCCCTAGACGGGAGGGGGCAATATCGGTCGCTCTCATCGAGTACGAGACGTCCACCGCTAAAATCACGTCACTCCCCACCTCTTCGACGCTGACCGGTTTTTCGCTTAGGACGGGGCGTGAGAGGGCGAGGAGGAGCATCGAGACGGCAAAGAGGAGCCACCCTTGGGTATACCATCCAAAGCGGCGCGCCATCCACCAATACACAGGGATTATCACCAATCCCCACAGCCATAAAGGAGAGAGTACCATCATCCGCGCACCCTCCGCTTGCTCATCATCCAGAGGATCAGTACCAGCGCCCCCGACAGCGGCCATTGATAATAGTGCTCGGCAAAGGTGTGCTTGGCACTTTTGATCCGTGAGCGCTCCAGTGTATCGATTTGGGCATAAACATCGGCAAGTTCTTTTTCATTCATCGCACTGAAATACTCCCCCTCGCCGTCTTTGGCCATCTGAGCGAGCAGTTTACTGTCAAACTCCCCCTTTTCGCCGATCCCGATGGTGTAGAGCTTAACCCCCGCTTTACGCGCCATCTCTACCGCCTCTTTGGGGGAAATCGCACCGCTATTATGCTCTCCATCGGTGAGGAGAATAATTACCTTACTCTTGGCTTTGGAATCTTTGAGCGCTCTCACCGCCTGCGCTACCCCCTCGCCAATAGCGGTATTTTGCCCCGCCATACCGTGACTCAGATAGCCGATCATCTCGGCGATGATCTCTTTCTCATACGTCACTGGGGTCGCGATAAAGGCAAAATCCCCAAACACCACCACCCCGACGTTATCTTCGATCCGTTTCATCACAAAATCGGAAGCGATCTTTTGGACGATCTCAAAACGGGTAGCCCTGCTCTCATCACTCCCAAACCCCGAGGCATTCATCGACCCGCTGGCATCGAGGCTTAGGACGATGTCAATCCCGTTACGATTGCGCGGATCGGAAAAATCGACCACCACGGGAGTCGCTAACGCCCCCACCATCAATGTCACGGCAAGCGCTTTGAATAACCACTCAAGATTTCGCCATTTACTGGGATTGCCGAAAAATTGCAGATGGGGAAAATAGCGCTTTTGGGGGATGATTTTGCACGCGTATAGGCAATAGAGGATAGGAGGGAGTGCTAAAAATGCCCATGCAAAATCAAATGACCAGATATTCATAGATTGATTATAACATTTTCTTTTTCTTTGTTACTACAATAATCTATCTTGCTTTTTTGTTACTAGACAGTATTAATCAACAAATTATATTTAACGTTATATCAAAAATGAAATAGGAGCTATCCATGACAAAAATTATCGCACGTACTGCGGCACTAATCCTAACCCCAATGTTAGCGTTTGGAGCAGAAGCAAAAATTGCGGCGGCAGCCGATTTGGTCTATTGTTTTCCTGAAGTTAAAAAAGCGTTCGAAAAGCGCTATCCCAATGAAAACGTCTCATTTTCATTTGGTTCGAGCGGTAAAGCGATGACCCAAATTGCCAACGGTGCTCCGTATGACATGTATTTCTCGGCTAATATGGGCTATGTTCAAAAACTCAAAGACCAAGGACTCGTAGCAACCGATCCAAAACCGTATGCCTACGGACGGGTTGGAATGTTTGTGTTGAATGGCTCTAAAGTGGATATTTTCAAAGGTATTGGGATTTTACTCGATCCCAACGTCAAAAAAATCGCGATTGCCGATCCAGCACATGCACCCTATGGTGTAGCGGCAGTCGAATCTCTCAAAAGCCAAGGCATCTATGACAAAATCAAAGATAAACTCGTTTTGGGTGAAAACGTCTCTCAGGCAACCCAGTTTGTAACTAGCGGTGCGGCCGATATCGGAATTATCCCTATCTCTTTGGGATATTCGGACAAGCTCAAAAAAGAGGGGAAATTCCTCCTCTTCCCTGCCAAATGGCACAACGATATCGTCCAAGGGTACGGCATTACCAAAGTTGGCGCATCCAATAAAACTGCCAAACTCTTTGCCGATTATGTTTCATCACCTGAAGCACGCAAAATCTTTAAACAATATGGATTTGTATTGCCCAATGAAGAATAAGTTTACCGCGACCGTACAGGAGATTGAGAGCGCGCAGGGCTCCACACTCGTCACGTTCCGTTTCGGAGACGTTGCTTTGCGTTCGATCACCCTTGATCCTCCTGTCGGACTTGCTGAGGGTTCAGAAGCGACGCTGATCATCCACGAAACGCGTCCGATTCTCTCAAACAACCCCTTGGAAGGTATTGCTAATACCCTCTTGGGGCATATCGAGAGTATCGAGGAGGGGGAAATGTTAACCCGCATTAACGTTAAAACAGCAGGGGCATCCCTATCGGTTCTCACCGATACGCTAACGTTCAATGAATCTTCTTGGATCATCGATCAAAAGGTCTATCTCTCCTTTAAAGCAACCGATATCGCCATCGAAGTGAACACATGAACGCACTGCTAGATCACGGCTTTTGGGAACCCTTTAGTTTAACACTAGAGCTGGCAATCATCACGACGCTCTTTCTGTTCGTCTTGGGGATTCCCTTAGCGTATTATTTGGCGTACACGAAAAACCGTTTCATTTCGCTCATCGAGGCGATTGTAGCGATGCCGCTGGTGCTTCCCCCTTCGGTTTTGGGGTTTTATTTTTTGCTAATGTTTAGTCAAGATGGATTCCTAGGAGCGCTGTGGGTCAAACTTTTTGGTCATCAGTTGGCATTTCATTTTGACGGACTCGTAATCGGATCGATCATTTTCAGTCTGCCGTTTATGGTTCATCCGCTCCTTGCGGGGTTCAAAGGGGTCGAAACGTCTCAGATTGAAGCGGCGTATACGATGGGCAAAAGCCGCCTCGTCACCCTCTTTCGGGTTATTTTGCCCTCGATGAAGCCCTCCATCATCACAGGAGGGGTGATTGCATTCGCCCACACCGTCGGAGAGTTTGGAGTGGTACTGATGATCGGTGGAAACATCGAAAGTCAGACCAAAGTCGCCTCCATCGCGATTTACAACGAAGTCGAAGCGCTCAACTACACGACGGCGCACGCCTACTCTCTGATTTTATTTGCATTTTCATTCGTAGTACTATGGTTTGTCTATCTCAAAATTGGCAAAGAACACCGAGGGGGGATGTGATGATCGATATCTCAATCGTTAAAAAACTCCGAGGGGCGAAGGGTGAGTTTGAACTCACCATCGACCACACTTTTGATGCGAATGATTTCTGGGCAATCTTTGGTGAATCTGGGATAGGAAAGACAACCTTAATGCGCCTGATTGCAGGTTTAGAGACTCCTGATTCGGGTCGGATTATCGTGGACAATGAAATCTGGTTTGATTCGACGCGCGCAATCAACCTGATACCCCAAAAACGCCGGATCGGTTTTGTGTTTCAAAACTATGCACTGTTTGAACATATGAGTGTTTTAGAAAATCTATTGTTCGCTCAACATAAACACGATAAAGAAAAGGCGCTTAAAGTGCTTGATACGATGGGACTGAACGATTTGGTTCACCGCCGTCCGCGCGATCTCTCCGGTGGTCAGCGTCAGAGAGTTGCACTTGCCCGTGCCATCGCCCAAGAGCCAAAAGTCCTTCTCCTCGACGAACCGCTCTCGGCACTCGACGCGATGACGCGCTCACAGCTTCAGGATGAACTGCGCCGCACCCATGATCAGTTCGGGCTTTTGTCACTGATGGTTTCACACGATCGTAGTGAAGTGTTCAAACTCGCTGATCGGGTACTGTGGATCAAAGAGGGGAAAATTGCCAAAACGGGAACCCCTAGCGAGGTATTTATACCAAAAACTCTCTCCAGCAAATTCAGTTTTGTTGGAGAATTGCTCTCACTGAGCCATTACGACGTCATCAGCGTCGCAACGGTGGGGATTGGAGAAAACATCGTCGAGGTGGTGTTAAGCCCTGATGAAGCCCAAACGTACCATATCGGACAAGAGGTGATCGTCGCCGCCAAAGGGTACGATCCAATTTTACTGCCGATGAGCCATTGATATGAGACCATTTTTTTAGGGAGCACTGATCGGGATACTGGGAGGATTGATGAAGCTTGGCGGGGCTGAGTTCCGTCTCCTTGTTTTGACATTCCATCTATTTTATCCCTAATTTCTTCTCAAAAGTATTGACAAAAAAGCACTCATGCGCTATAATTCCCGTCCACAAAACGTTACTGGAAACGCTTTGTTGTTATTTTTGTCTCGTTAGCTCAGCCGGTAGAGCATCTCACTTTTAATGAGGGGGTCGATGGTTCGAATCCATCACGGGACACCACTTACTAGCCACATACGTGGCCCCATCATCTAATGGTTAGGATTCCAGATTTTCATTCTGGCCATAGGGGTTCGAATCCCCTTGGGGTCACCACTTTAATTGCTCCCCGTTTTAAATAACCTTTTTTAGATAAAATCTCATACCTATGCAAAATCCACTTTTTTTGGATCCTTTCCAGTTTGGAGTCAAAACGCTATACATTATCAGCATTCATCTGCTAGACTTTGAAAAACATTTGCAGGAGATTTTTAAGATGCTAAAAGCATTATTTTCACCAATCATAGCCATACTGTTTTTCACCGGATGTTCTGCGACATGGAGCGGAGTTCAACAGGATACTTCAAATGCCGTCAATTGGACCAAATCAAAGGTAAACCAAGGGGCAGCATACGTCAAAGAGAAAACCGAGTAGATGTGCTTTCTCCTCACAATCGCCTTTGTTATCGCCGCAGTCACCTTTTTCTCCAAAGGGTTACTCATCCAAACAATCATGAGCGGAGTAATCGCGGCGATTTTTCTCTTTTTATTTATCCGAAAACTCATCACCAACGGTCGTTGCATTTTTGGAAAAGATCGCGACTGCAACAAACTCTAAGAGAGGTTCGTTACCTTTACCCATCTTGTTTTTAGGTTTTTTCGATGAAATACTTCCTCCCCCTTTTAATCACCATCGTCCTTTTTCTAATGGCAAATGAGCCTACACAATGGGGTGAAAACGTCACGGGAGTAACCACCACATTTCAGAGCGATACAAAAGAGATCGCACTCACCTTCGATGCGTGCGGAGGGAGTTTTCGTAGTTCCCAGTATGATGAGCAACTCATTCGATTTCTCATTGACAACCGTATCCCCGCCACCCTCTTTATCAATGCCCGTTGGATCAAAAGCAATCCCGAAATTTTCAAACAACTAGCCGACAATCCCCTCTTTGAGATCGCCAATCACGGCACGGCACACCGTCCCCTCTCAGTAAATGGCAAAAGCATTTACAACATCCCAGGAACCGCATCGGCTAAAGAGGTAAAAAATGAAATCAACGCTAACGGCGAATTGATCGAAAAACTCACCGGAAAACGCCCCCTCTTTTTCCGCTCCGGAACCGCCTACTATGATAAAGAAGCGGTGAAAATCGCCCGTCAAAATGGAGTAGAAATCGGAGGTTTTAGTGTGTTAGGAGACGCGGGGGCAACCTTTAGCGCCGAAAAAGTTACTTCTCAGATTGCCAATGCCAAAAGCGGCGATATTATCCTTCTACATATGAATCATCCCGAAAGCGGTACCCGTGAGGGGGTTAAAGAAGGGGTTGAAAAACTCAAAGCGCAAGGATTCAGTTTCGTACGTCTCAGCGATGTAAAAGATCGGCTCAATCGCCTACCTTAAGAACGGATGTTACGCACTTTACGTTCATAGATCGCAAAGCATCAGGGACAAATGTCCTTACACCCCCCTAAAACTTGCCATATCTTGCGGATATGGCAGAAACTGCCCTTTTACCCTTGATGTCATCAAGTGCGTAAGGGTCAGCTCCCGCCACTGCCAACAGACCAAACAAGATATAGACTCCCATATCGAGGCTCGGTACCCAAAAAGCGTTTCCAATCGTTTCCATTTAGATCTTCTAAGATTGATCTCAGAGGTTATATTGATCGATCTAGGAACTAAAATTTTTAGAATATTTAGGGAGGATTTAATCACCATCCATCCGTTGCATGATTATTGTGTTTTGATTTTTTATATCGGCGGGCATTTATCCGTTTTTCAAGCTGATTTTGGGCGTAAAACAGCTCCTCTTTGATCGTCTCAATATCAGTATCGCTCGCTCGATAATCGAGAATTTTTTGCCCCAGTGCTTCAAGTTCAGTGTATTCGTCCTTGTAGAGTTTCACCGCTTCGTTTTTTTCTAAAAATCGAAAATTCATATCCACCTTTTGATTATACTGCTCTTTGGTCGGCGCTTGTGCTTTGGAGAGCCACGAGATTATTCCGCTGATAAACCGCCCGAGAAGACGAATATACCGAAGCCGTTTTGAATTTTCTTCTTTAGAGCCTGCCATACAACCTCACATTAACCATAGAGAGATACAATACCGTCATTATACCTATTAGGAGCCAATATGCGCTTAGCTTTTTTCTCACTATTATTAGCATTTACAACACTTAGTGCCGAGTATATCCGTCAGCCGATCGATCAAAAACTCCTCGATTCCAAAATCAAAATCATCGATATTCGTACACCCAGCGAGTGGAAAGAGACCGGAATCATCAAAGGCTCAATCCCTATTATGTTTTTCGATGAACAAGGGAACTACGATCTCAATGCATTTATGGGGAAACTGAACAAAGTGGTCAAAAAAGAGGAAAAATTTGCCCTTATCTGCAACAGCGGTAACCGAACTCAAACTGTTGGGACATTTTTAGGCAAACAAATGGGCTATAACGTTATCGACTTGCAAGGGGGAATTCAATACGCGATTCAAAAGAAAATTCCACTTGAGCCCTACAAACCCAAACCGTAAATGCTACGATTTTTATGGGTGCTGTTTACACGCTTAGTACTCATAGTTGCATTGATCGCTCTCATCGCTGGGGCTATCGGCTATGGGCTCTATCTCATCCTAACGTAAAAATTCGAGTAAATCGATATACTCTTTCTCGATCACTCCCAGATTCTCCAACATCCGCATCTCATCGACTCCGGGATTCTCGCTCAAAAATTCCCGTCGCCACTGAATGTTGTCTTGCAATTCAGAGAGTCCAGTAGAGAGGTATTCGATCATCGTCTCGATATCGGCACCACGTACCGCACCCTCCGTATCCGCTTTGTAAAACAACAGCGCGTAATCTCCCGTTTCATGGGAAAATCGAAAATCTTCGGCAATGTTATGCACGATTGTCTTGATCCGTTCATCTTTGATGAGTCGTTTAGCCATAACCAGCCTCCAAAAAATAATGCTCAATTGTAGTCGCTTTTGGTATAGGAGTTGCTTAGGTTTCGGATCCAATCTAAAGACCTCAAAGCCGTGGAATCACTGAACTTAAAACGAAAACTTCTCTATCTTCTTCTCGTTGTCGGATTTGGGCTCGTTGTCGTAGGTCTCATCGGCTATATCAATATCCAAAATATCAAACGTAACCTCGATGCCCTCTATTTTGGCTCACTCGTCCCCCTCAGCGAGCTCAATGCCATCAACAATACCTACCATAACGATATCGCCTCCCCGATTTATCGGTGGAGCAACCAACTCCTCAGCGATGAGCAAACGGCCAAAGAGATATCGATCGGTTTGGAAAAGATCAATCAGCTTTGGACTACCTATCGATCCCACTACAAGCGCTCTGAAGAGATGGCATATGTGGAATACACCGAAGGAAAAATCAACAGCCTTGAGAGCTATTTTATCCGTGTTCGCACCCTCATCAGCTATCCCGATCGCACCCATCCCCTCTCACTCACGACACTGGATGAGAATATTCAATTGATCCATGCCACCATCGAAAAACTGATCGAGTACGAAAAAGAGGTCGCCCACTACGAACACGCATTACTCCTCGCCGAATATGAAAATGCGCTAATGCGGCTTATCCTCTTTTTGGTGGTCATTTTGGCATTGGTTATGGGATTGGCATGGAAAATTTTCGCCCGTATCGAATGGCAGCAGCATCAACTGATCGAATCGACGGAGACACTCAAGCATCTCAATCTGAAACTTGAACAGGCCTCTTACACAGACTCCCTTACCACCCTCTATAACCGCCGATATTTTAACATTATCTATGAGCGGGAGTTCAAACGCTCCCTCCGTTCCGGTAAACCGTTCATCTTTATGATGCTCGATATCGATTACTTCAAACAGTACAACGATACCTACGGGCACATTCAAGGCGATATCGCCCTCCAAGCCGTTGCCCGCGTCCTCAAAAACAGCTTGCAGCGTCCGGGGGATTATCCGTTTCGTTTAGGGGGAGAGGAGTTTGGGATCATCCTCTCTGATAGTGATTGTGAAAGCGGAAAAATCGTCGGAGAAAAAATACGTAGTGCTGTCGAGGCTTTAAGAATCGAACATAAAGGATCAAAAAGCCTCCCGACCCTCAGTGTCTCGATCGGGGGAATCTGCATCACCCCAACCGCCCAAATCGGCGACGATGCCCTCATCCATGCCGCTGATGCAAACCTCTATGCGGCAAAAGAACGCGGACGTAATCAGGTTGTGTTTTCAACAACCCTTTAATTTACTTGGGATTTTTGAATCGAAATCCCATTTTTTCGAGATTTTCGCGTACTTTCGGGGCAATATCGCCTTGAAACTCCATCCATGACTCTTTATACGCACCGCCGCATGCAAGCGATTTTTTCAATTTCGAGAGGGTCGATTGGGCAGACTCTTCACTGAGATAAAATGGTCCGATCAACGTAATGATCTTCCCTTTCCGTTTTTCTTTTTGGAAAACCAAGCGATGTTCGGTGGGTTCGAGGAGTTTGACAACCTTGGTATCTTTTTTCTCTTCCAGACTCCACCCCTCACCCCATGAAGCCCCGAGATCAAGGCTGAGTTTCTCTCCTCGGCTCATTGTACCTCTCCGCAATATTCAAACCGTTTGACCCCATTTGGCATCGTTTCGGTAAACATTTTATAGGGGCGTACCCACAACCCTCGCTCACCGTACAGTGGGCGATAAACGACGAGGAGTTCACCTGTTTCAGAGTGCTTCGCTTCTCCGATCACTTCGTAATATTTGCCTTTGTAGTGGCGGTACAACCCTTTCTCAACCACGTACAACCTTTTGGACGAGAGCACTAATCCCCACTTGATCCATCAATTCCCCTTTATTCGCTTTGGAGAGGATCGGATTCCTGCAGTAGAGATTGTTATCGTACACCACCACAATCACCTCATCCCCCTTTTGGAGGAAATTGGTCTCCCCAAAATGGGTGTAGCGGGTTGCTCCAATACTGATGATTGCTTGTGAAGGGTTATTTGCCTCTTTAAGATACGATTGGATCGGTTCTAATGGACCAAAATCGACCTGAGAGTTGATCTGATTTTTCATCCAATCGATCAACTTTTCGTAAAAGAAACTGTATCCGGTGAGTTCAACGTCTTCGCCGTAGCGCATCAACATCCGTTCACGTCGTAAAAAGGAGGCAATACGATAGCTCTCCATCACCCCCCCCTTCTCAAACCTATCAATCGGGATCAAAGTGGACGATAGCCCTTTGGATGCGACACCCCAGTTTTTTTTGTGGCTGATTTTGGATGCCCCCTCGATGCGCAAAGAGCAGTCATTGTAAGCTCCGAAAAATTTTGGGATAATCTCGGTGACGTTCCCCTCATCATCATAGGTGAGATCACAAATAAGCGCCACCTCGGGTTCAGGCTGGACATTACACTCTTGAGGCGGAAGGATAATCGTATCATGACTAATCGGATAGACCCCTAGCTGCCCCTCGCGATTCGGGATATAAAAAGGGAACATCCCTTTGGGACCGTTGGGATCTTCGGTAATGATATCTTTGAAATCGACACTTTCACCCGCTTGTTCGAGATGCAGAGCGAAATTACCCGCTACCCCTAGGCCGATAAAGTTTTTGTAGTCGTTCATCCAAGATTCCTGTTCACTTTTTTCTTAAAGATGACCGTTGGCCTTCGCTTCAGCAAATTCTTCATACGTTCCGACAAAATCGATGTAACTTCCATCGGCATGAAGTTCGATAACACGTCCCGCGAACGCATCGAGCAATTCACGGTCATGGCTTACACAGATAACGTTTCCGTCAAACTCGTACAACGCTTCACCGAGTGCAATAATCGCTTCGAGATCAAGATGGTTGGTAGGCTCATCGAGAACGAGGAAATTCCCCCCCTCTAGCATCATTTTAGAGAGCATCATACGGTGTTTTTCACCCCCTGAGATTTTCTCGATACTCTTCTCTTGCTGTTCACCGTTGAAAAGCATCCGTCCCAAACAGTTGCGGATTTCACTGATATCACGTTTGGGATCAAACGCACGGAGCCAATCATAGAGTGTTTCCATCCCTTTGATGCGGTCAGTGGTGTCTTGAGGGAAGTAGGAAGGCTCGATAGTTGCTCCCCATTTGATCGATCCTTGAGAAGGCTTAAGCTCTTCCATGATGATTTTGAGAAGTGTCGTCTTCCCTACACCGTTTGCTCCGATCACGGCAATTTTCTCACCTGGAACGATTTTAAGATTGATGTTTTTGAGCACTTCCAAATTATCATAGTTATGTGATACATTGATCACGTCGAGTGCTTCATCCCCCATTTGGCGTTTGGCTTTAAACACAATGCTCGGGTCACGTCGAGATGAGGGCTTGATATCTTCGATTACCAATTTATCAAGCTGCTTTTGACGGGATGTAGCCTGTTTTGCTTTTGACGCATTGGCAGAAAAGCGGCGGACAAACGCCTCAAGTTGCTCTTTCTCTTTGAGTTTTTTGTCACGCTCCAACTGTGCTTGGTTCGCCATAACGGTAGATGCCAAATACCAATCATCGTAATTTCCGGTAAATTCACGAATCTTTTGAAAATCGACGTCAAGAATATTGGTGACAACGGAATTTAGAAAGTGTCGGTCGTGCGAGATAACAACCATTGTCCCCTCATGGCGTTGAAGCTCATGTTCTAACCATCCGATCGTATCGATATCAAGGTTATTCGTCGGCTCATCAAGGAACAAAACATCCGGTTTGGGATAAAGAACTTGAGCCAAAAGGACTTTGAATTTATCAGATGAGGGGAGGGTTGACATCAAATCGTGATGATGCTCTGCAGCGATTCCAACGTTTTCGAGGATTTTCGCGATTTGAACGTCGTATTCATACGTCGGATCCTCTTCACAACAGATCATCTCCAGTTCGGCGAGACGGTCATTGACTTTGTCGTCTTCGAAATCGCCCGTCGCATAGAGGTGCTCTTTCTCTTTGATCGCGTCATAAAGGCGTTTGTTCCCCCACAACACCGCATCGGCAATGGTGAAATCTTCAAACGCGAATTGATTTTGCCCCAAAACACCCACCTTAAGACCCGGCTCAATAGAGATCTCCCCCTCGTACTCTTTAATCTCACCACTGAGGATTTTCAAAAAGGTGGTTTTTCCCGCACCGTTAGCACCGATGAGACCGTAACGTTTGTTGCGGTCGAGCTTGAGATTGATCCCCTCGAATAAAATCCGGCTACCGAAGCGCATTGTTAATTTTGTAACTTGTACCATTGCGAAACTCTTTACGTAAAAATGACGCGATTGTAGCCAAAATTAACTAATTAATTCCTAATATTGCTTGGGAAGCAGTTTTTAAACTATAATAAATCTAAATAATACAATCACAAAATTATCACTTTTACGATTCCATCCAAACCAAAACACCCAAAGATGATGAATACACGCGTTAAATCCCCTTTTTTATTTTCCCTTAAAATGGGATTTTCGTAAAGAATAAGCACTACTTTTGGATTAATAATGAAAATAAAATTATTTTTAATATTGACATAAGATTCGAATGGCTACAATGTGCCAAGGATTATGCAGGTTATAGTTCGATTTTCTCACGGAGCACAATGTGACACAAATTTATGTCGGGAATATTCCCTACAGCAAAAACGAAAACGATCTCAAAGATCTTTTCAGAACATACGGTGAAGTTAGTTCAGTTAAATTCGTAAACGACAAAGAGACTGGTCGTTTTCGCGGGTTCGGTTTCGTTGAAATGGCGAACAAAGATGAGGCTGAAAAAGCGATCACTGCCCTAGAAGGTAACGATTTCGGAGGACGTACTCTTCGTGTAAACGAAGCTCGCCCACGTGCTCCGCGTCCTCCACGCGACCGCTGGTAATCACATGCATGAGGTCCTTTTGGGCTTTCATGTCCTACTTTCGACCCTCAAAATTTTTCAACTCATACTATCATAAAGTAAAAGTAATGACCTATACCCTCAACGAACCCTATATCGAACTCCATAAACTTATCAAACTTCTCGATCTAGTCGACACCGGCGGACAAGCCAAAATGTTAATCGAAAACTGCCATGTTCTGCGTAACGGCGAAATCGAAACCCGCAAACGGGCAAAGATTGTTAAAAATGACAAAATCACCGTTGGGGATGTCATTATTGACGTGATCTAAATCATTGTTAATTAATGAAGATTTCATTATAATTGCCCATCTTATTAACGACTCGTTACGAGGCTCGGAAAACGTATGAAAAATAGAAAAATGATGGTTGTCGGTTTCATTGCTGCCGCAGCGATAAGCGCTGCACTCTCTAGCTCCCTGTTTGCAAAAAACAACGTTACAGGACCCGCCGAAACCTCGGTCGAAGCGTCCCGTCTCGAGTCGCTAGCCAAATTTACCAAAGTGCTCGGTATCGTCGAAAAATACAACGTCGACGGACTCACCATCGACCAATTGATCGATAAATCACTCCAAGGGCTCCTCTCCAATCTCGATGCTCACTCCACCTACTTAGACAAAAAAAGCTACGATAATCTCAAAAGCCAAACCGACGGCGAGTTCGGCGGACTGGGGATTACCGTCGGTATGCGCGAAAATGCCCTTACTGTTATCGCTCCTATCGAGGGGACTCCTGCCGACAAAGCGGGGATCAAAGCGGGAGACGTGATTTTAAAAATTAACGATAAAGCAACTCTCAACATGACTATCGACGATGCGGTGAGTCTCATGCGGGGAACCCCGAAAACTCCGATCGATCTCACCATTGTTCGCAAAGGCTCTGCCGAACCGCTGAAATTTCATATCATCCGCGATATCATTACCGTCGAATCGGTCTATACACGCACCATCGGAGGGAATATACTCTATATCCGTGTCACCAGTTTCGATAAAAAAGTTGCGACAGATGTAAAATCGTCGATCAAAAAACACGCCAAAAACACCAAAGGGATTATCCTAGACCTCCGTAACAATCCCGGCGGGCTACTCGATCAAGCGGTCGAGCTTACCGATCTATTTGTTGACGAAGGGGTCATCGTATCTCAAAAAGGGCGTAAAAAAGCCGATGACGTCAGCTACAGCGCTACCAAAAGCGCTACCGTTACCCATCTTCCCCTCGTCGTCCTCGTCAATGAAGGCTCAGCCAGTGCTTCTGAGATCGTAAGCGGTGCATTGCAAGATCTCAAGCGGGCAGTCATCGTCGGAGAGAAAACGTTCGGAAAAGGGTCAGTTCAAGTGGTGATGCCGGTGACGGAGAGCGAAGCGATCAAACTTACCGTCGCCCGATACTACCTCCCAAGCGGACGTACGATCCAAGCTGTTGGCGTAGCTCCGGATATCGAAGTTGTAGCCGGTGAGATCAAAAATCACAATAAATCGTTCAACATCAAAGAGGCCGATCTTAAAAAGCACCTTGAGAACGACCTAGCCAAAGATGACGGTATGCTTGACGTTACCGAAGCAAACGCGACCAATAAAACCATCATCACGACCGATCAGCTAAACAAAGATATACAGCTCAAAGAGGGTGTCGACATTATTAAAGCTTTAATCATAGTCAAAGGAAAGTAATAATGGAAAAACGCGATCTAATCTACGAAGGGAAGGCTAAGCGCCTCTTTACGACCGACGATCCTCATTTAGTCATTGCCGAGTTCAAAGACGATCTGACCGCATTCAACGGTGCCAAAAAAGACAAAGAAGCCGGCAAAGGGGCATTGAACAATAAAATTTCAACCGAACTTTTCAAAATGCTCGCAAAAAACGGTGTCGAGTCTCACTTTGTCGAAATGCTCGATGACAACCATATGCTTTGCAAAAAAGTGGACATCATCCTCATCGAAGTGATCGTCCGCAACATCGCTACGGGAAGCCTCAGCAAAAACCTTGGTATCCCTGATGGGAAAGTGCTTCCGTTTACGTTGGTCGAATTCGACTATAAAAACGACGCGCTGGGCGATCCGAAACTCAACGATCAGCACTGCTTGATCCTCGAGCTGGTCAAAAACGAAGCAGAACTCGATCAACTCCGCGCCATGGCGCGTGAAGTGAACTCGATTCTTCGTCCATATTTTCACGAAAAAGGGCTTAACCTTGTCGATTTCAAACTTGAATTCGGTCGTGATGCCGATGGAAACATTATTCTAGCCGATGAAATCAGTCCCGATAACTGCCGTTTTTGGGATCTAGAAACGGGTGAAAAAATGGATAAAGACCGTTTCCGTCAAGGTTTAGGCGGACTCAAGGTCGCTTACGAAGAAGTATTGAACCGAATTTTGAACTGAATCTACAAAGGAAAACAATGAAAGCGATCGTTAACGTATTTTTGAAAAATGGGGTACTGGACTCTCAGGGGAAAGCGGTTCAACACGCTCTCACCCATCACGGTTTTGAAACCGTTCAAGATGTTCGTGTCGGCAAACAGATCATTATTGAGATAGATGAATCCGATGCCGTAGCGGCAAAAGAGAAAGTTGCCCACATGTGCGAAGAGCTTCTTGCCAACACCGTTATCGAAGATTACGAGATCGAGATCCAAGCATGAAAGTAGGCATCATCCAATTTCCGGGAACCAACTGTGAGTACGATACGCAATATGCTTTTGCGACACTCGGATGCGAAACCCAAATCCTTTGGCACAAAGAGGAGTCGATCCCAAATGGTACCGATTTAGTCGTCGTCGCGGGAGGCTTCAGCTATGGAGATTACCTTCGTAGCGGTGCTATTGCCAAAATGTCTCCAATCATGAAAGCGCTCAAAATATTCGCGGAGAACGGAGGGAAAGTACTTGGAATTTGCAACGGATTTCAAGTATTGACCGAGACGGGTCTTCTGCCGGGTGCGTTGAAACGAAACGAAGGGCTCCATTTTATCTCTCGCCATCATCACCTCAAAGTGATCAACAATGACAACGATTTTCTCCGTCATTGCGCGGTAGATCAAGTGGTTAAGATTCCGATCGCCCACCATGACGGAAATTTTTATATTGACAAAGATGGCCTTCAATCGTTATATGCCAACAATCAAGTCCTCTTAAAATACACTGATGCCCAGGGGAATATCGATAATCCGAACGGCTCAGTGGACAGTATCGCCGGTATTTGTAATAAAACGAAAAATGTCTTCGGTCTTATGCCTCACCCTGAACGGGCAATGGAGAGCTTGCTCGGTTCCAATGACGGTCGAGCAATGCTAGAGGGGTTTATACACGCTTGAAAGTTTTAGCGCTCTTTTTTTTCATCTTCATTCAACTTCTTTTTGCAGAACCTTCTGTATTGACCGATCCGGCAGCGGCACCGCTCGAAGAAGAAGTACCTACTGAACCTTCAAACAACGATATAAGTTCTCTTTTTTCAGAGACAACCTCTTTGCCCAGTCTAACACTAGAATATATCGACCTTCCTACACGCCCTTATGTGGGTGAAATTATCGCACTGACCGTCAAGCTCAATCCGGTCGATATCGCTTCGGGGAATATCGAGTATACCCTACAAAATGAACAGGGGATCCGTATCTTCAGCGATACCCCTAAACGGAAAGTCAAAGATGACGGTGTGTACGATACCTTCTATTTTTTAGTTCAATCGTCCAATATCCGAATTCCCGATATTACGGCAACCCTCATGTCAACGGGTGCGGTCTCCGAGACTCTTAGCGGCTCTACGATTAGTGCCTCTACCCTCAGCCCTCCATCGAGGTACGCGAACGTATTGGCTGAAAAATTCACCATTGTTAATTACAAAACGACCGTCTACAACAACGAAAGCAACGTCGTCATTTTTACCGTCAAAGCAAACCGTTGTAATATCAACGATTTCAGAATCCCCAATGCCATCAAACAAGGATTCGAATCCAAACTCTCCAATGTTGGCGAATCACAAATGACCTATTATGTGATTATCCCCAATTCTGAGCAAACTCTCAATTTTTCCTATTTTAATCTCCAAAAGCAACGTTATGAGGCACTCAGCATCCCTATTGTTGTGGATGATGATACCGTATCAACACAAAGCGATCTCTCTCCAACCGATGCGCGTCATACGGAGCTGAAAGTAGCCGCTTCGGTGGTAGTGGTGTTGATCCTTGCAGGACTTTTTTACTGGAGACGCCAAAAATGGTATCTCTATGCTTCGGCACTTCCGATGTTTTATATCATCTTTGCCCTTTTACCGAATCAAGATATTTGTATCAAAAAAGATGCACCGGTCTATCTTCTCCCGATCAAAAACGGAACCATTTTTGAGATGACCCTCCAAGAGGAGCATCTTGAAGCTGAAAAAAAGGTGGGAGATTTCATCAAAGTTCACCTCAGAGACGACAAAGTGGGATGGGTTAACAAACGTGATCTTTGCTCGAATTAAATGGCTCTATGCCGTAATCATCATCTTCAGCGGAATGACGCTGATGATTGCCACTTTTTATCTTCTCCCCAAACCTTATGCCGTCAAATTATCCGCATGGTTTATCCGACTTCTTGTGGGAATCCGCGTACGCGTTAAAGGGATTCCTGATCCGGAAGCTCAAATGTTTTTACTCAATCACCAAAGTGATATCGATATCGGCATTATGGAGACGATCACCCATAAAGATCTTGCATGGGTTGCCAAAAAAGAGCTCTTCAAAGTCCCCTTTTTTAGTCTCGTTTTACGCTTGCCTAATGATATCGCACTGGAACGCGAATCTAAAACCGCACTCATTAAACTTCTCAAAGATTGCAAAGAGCGTATCGATGAGGGACGTGTAATCACCATTTTTCCCGAAGGGACTCGTACCGAGAGCGGAAAAATGAAACCGTTCAAAGTGGGAGCCAAAATGGTGGCGGATAAATACGGTTTGAAAGTCCAACCGGTCGTACTGATCGCCACCGCATGGCATTTCAGCAACAAACGAAAAATCTTTAATTCCGGAACCGTTACGGCAATCTACCTTGATTCATTCGTTGCAGACAAAAGCAATCCCGAATGGCTTAATGAGCTTCATACACGTATGCAAAAGGTTTATGATGATGAGTTGGCAAACCATCCTCGCTATCGGTAGTGGCGGTTTTTTAGGGGCGGTTACCAGAGCCTACCTTAACGGTCAAATCAATCACCATTTTCCGCATACTCTCCCGTTTGGAACACTCGGGGTCAATCTCATAGGGAGTTTTATTATCGGCGTCTTCTTTGCCTATTTTAGCTATACCACCCTCTTTAGCGTCCACATAAAATCGTTTTTAACGACGGGATTTTTGGGGGCATTGACCACCTATTCTACCTTTGCGATGGAGACTGTTTTTTTGCTCAGCGGAGGTCAAATTCTAATGGCAGCTACCAATATGGCACTCAATCTTTTTGGTTCGGTGCTTATGGCTGGCTCTGGGTACTATCTATTCCGTCACTGGTTGAGCTAGGGTAATAATCTCATCCGCACACCAAGCTGCTAAATCACCGTCATGGGTGATCAATAGCACCCCCATCTCCTCGATATGGTTCACAATCAATTTCATGATATCCAACTGATTGAGATTGTCGAGTGCCGACGTTGGCTCATCGAGCAGAAGCAATTTAGGTTTCATCAACAATGCTCTCAAAATCGAACAACGCTGTAACTGCCCGCCAGAGAGTTGATGGGGGAGAAAATCCAAATGGATCTCTTCTAATCCCATTTGTGTTAGGAGTTCTCCATACCCCTCCATTGATGCTACGTCAGCAATCTGATTTCGAATGGTATAGGTGGGGTGAAACGAAGTATACGGGTCTTGAAACACCTGTGAAAGGGGACTTGAGATAATCTCCCCTGATTGCACTCTACGATGCCCCAAAATGAGCTCAAAGAGGGTCGATTTCCCGACACCGCTGGGACCGGTGATAGCTTTGATCTCACCGATATTCAGCGTTAGTGAGAAATTTTTAAACAATAAGCTATCTTTTTGATATCCAAAAGAGATATTTTGTATATCTAATACAAGACTCAACGGATTTGACCCTTGCCATAAATTTTGTATTTGTAGGTAGTAAGCCCCTCTACCCCCATTGGTCCTCTGGCGTGGAGTTTATTCGTACTGATCCCCACTTCGGCACCGAACCCGAAGGCACCGCCATCGGTGAATCGGGTCGAAGCATTGACGTAAACCGCCGCCGCATCGATAGCGTCCAAGAAACGTTCCGCCGTTGTGATATTCTCAGTAATAATCGCCTCAGAGTGACCCGAACCATAACGGACGATATGGCTGATCGCCCCCTCTACCCCCTCTACCACTTTGATGTTAAGGATGTTGGCAAGATACTCCGTATCAAAATCCTCTTCTGAGGCTTTATCAATATCGATCACTTCGCGGGCTTGTTCACACCCTTTGAGGAGGGTATGTTCACGATCAAACGCCTCTTTGAGGATCGGTAAAATCATTTTGGCAATCGGAGCATCAACCAGCAATGTCTCCATAGCGTTACATACACCAGGACGCTGTACTTTGGCGTTGAGGGCAATACGTACCGCATTTTCCAAATCGGCATCTTTGTCGATGTAGGTGTGGCATAGCCCTTTGTCGTGTTTCACGACGGGCACACTCGCGTTCTGACTCACAAATCGGATCAATGCCTCTCCTCCGCGCGGTACAATCAAATCGACATAACGATCCATTTTGATCAATTTTGCCACCCCATCGCGCGTCGCATCCGGCAAGAGGGCGATCAACTCTTTGGGAAGATTGTTACGGATCAATACCCGCTGTAACACATCGGCAATGACGGCATTGGAGCGTTCCGCCTCTTTACCCCCCTTGAGGACACATCCGTTGGAGCTTTTGAAACACAATGCCGCCGTATCAGAGGTGACGTTCGGACGTGACTCATAAATGATCCCCACCACCCCAATAGGGATACTCACTTTTTCGATCTTGAGTCCCGCTTCGGTAACCCACCCCTCGATTACTCGCCCTACTGGATCTTTAAGTGCGGCGATCTCTTCCACCGCTACCGCCATCGCTTCGATCCGCTTCTCATCGAGCATCAGACGCTCTTTGAGAGAAGAAGCCAGATTATCCGCTTCCGCTTTTGCCATATCAAGCGCGTTTGCTTCGATAATATTCATCGTATTGGCACGTAACGCTTCGGCCATCTCACGCAGTATTCGGTTTCTTTCACTCCCGCTGAGTGTCGACAACGTACGACTTGCCGATTTTGCTCTTTCTAGAAATTGCTCCATGATAGCTCCCTTTCAATGAGGGATATTATAACAAATGCAGCGTAATGAAAAAAACGAGAGGCTGAATTATATCTACAATCGGCATATCTATACCGCTGAATTTCTCTTTGAAATCCATTCTTTTTTACTTCTAAACTTTTACAATTTGGGCAACGTTTACCACTTTTTTAAAACTCATTTTAGA
>JACXUE010000127.1 GCA_014764075.1 Sulfuricurvum sp. | reverse complement strand
GCGGATCGAATACTTTCGCCATCGGATCGAACAAAAAAAGATCACCCTCACTACCGATATCAATCCAAACATCACACTCTATATGGATACCGCCAAAGCAACCCGCCTCATCGATAACCTCCTCTCCAACGCCATCAAATACAACCGTATGGGTGGGGAGATTGTGATCACTCTAAAAAGCAATACCTTGTGTATCGAAGATAACGGTATCGGCATCCCCGATAAGATGATCGATCGAGTTTTTGAACGTTATACCCGCGCCGATAAAAGTGTAGGGGGATTTGGGATCGGACTCAATATCGTCGCGATGATCGCCAAAGAGTATCATCTAAACATCACGATCGAATCGGAAGAAAAAATAGGGACGAAGATTTGTGCAACATGGGAGTGACCCCCAAAGGGGTCGAAATGAGTTATGATGAGGCTTTGATGACTCGTAGTAGCTGATGGGTGTTATTTTAAACCTGAGATATAATCGCCGAGCGCCTTCATGTCAGCATCGCTAAGTGAGGCGGCCTGCCCTTTCATCAACGCACCCATCCCTTTGGTATTACGGGTTCCCGCTTTATACCCTTTGAGCGCATCGACCACTTTCGCTGAACCCCATCCGGCAATCACTTCAGATTTCCCAAGAGCCGCTTTTTCCCCTTTTGCACCGTGACAGGCTGCACATTTTTGATACAAAGCACCGCCGTCAGCACCACTCAACATAGCTGTAAGTCCAAGAATCGCCATTAACGTTTTCATAAATATATCCTTTTATTTTGTTTGTAACGCCATCGGAATTCATCCCGATGGCTACGCTAACGCTGAGTTTCCCTCGGCGGGAAGCCCACGCGCAGCACACCGCGCTTATATACCCTCATTAACCGCAACTCGGAACATTTCCGCTGTCCGAGCCATACTCTTTTGCAAAATCACCGATATCTTGGAGTTTATCCTTCATCGATGGATTACTCAAAACACTTGCCGCAGCGGGAAACCGTTCGCTGTACTCTTTGATAAACCCTTGCGCATCGTTGGCAAAAAGTTCTTCCCATTCGGCAACCGTATGCTCGGCGGCAAATTTGGTTCCGTTCATGTTGAATTTCGCTTTGAGCGTTTTGAGATACGTTTTTTGACCCGCTTTGGCATCCGCCAAAGCAACTGTGGCACTGAGTGCCGCGATTAACAAAATTGAGAGTAACTTTTTCATGATGACCCCTTTTTTAGAGCTTCTCTTTCGAGATTCCCTTTGGATGAGAGCAGTATAAAAAGTTATTGTGAAGCGATTGTGAAAGCAAATTTAGAGATTTTGAAGTTGTTCAATGAGTGAAAGAGTCTCTTTTTCTTGCTGATAGAGGGCAAAATTTTTATGGACATACGCTTGAAGCAAAAGCTTTAATTCATTGTTGCCGTGAAAATCAAAGTCCTGCTTCATCTGCTCGATCAGAAACTGAGCAAAATCCTCCTCCACACCAATGTCGTAGCGTTTGGCATTGAAGGTGATGGTTACTTTTGTCTTCATTCAAGCAAGCTTTCGATTTTAGAGACGATCGCTTCAATTTCAGCATCTTTGGCGGCGAGTTCATCGCCGTACATTTTAATATCCTCCTCTTTGGAAGCGATAATCGCATGAAGACGTTCAATTTCGGCATCTTTGCTTTGTTCTGATCCTTTGATCAACGCACTCTCAGCACGCAATGTTTCGATTTCGGCTTTAAGCGCTTGCCGCTCTGCAATCAAATCGGCAATAAGTGTTGATAATTTTTCCAATGGAGTGGGATTAAATAGCATAATTAACCTTGAGAGATAGAGTATTGGATATAATTCTAACACATTTTATCCTAGGGTTTCGTCATTGCCGATTTTTAAAGTCCATACTCCCTATCAAAGTGCCGGCGATCAGCCTAGCGCCATCGAAGCGCTCTCGTCTGGTATCAAGCGAGGAGAACGCTACGTTACCCTAGAGGGGGTAACGGGGAGCGGTAAAACCTATACGATGGCCAAAGTGATCGAATCGGTACAACTGCCGACGATCATTATGACCCACAACAAAACCCTCGCCGCGCAGCTCTATAGCGAGTTTAAAAGCTTTTTTCCCGAAAACCATGTCGAGTACTTTATTTCGTATTACGACTATTATCAGCCCGAAGCCTACATCCCCCGCCAAGACCTCTTTATTGAAAAAGACAGCTCGATCAATGACGAATTGGAGCGCTTGCGTCTCTCGGCGACGGCAAATCTCCTCAGCTACGACGACGTCATCGTCGTCGCCTCCGTCTCCGCTAACTACGGGCTCGGAGACCCCGAAGAGTATGAAAAGATGGTTCAGGTGTTCGCTCTGGGTGATGAGATGAACCAAAAGAGACTCCTCCTACGTCTGGTAGAAATGGGATACTCCCGAAACGACAGTTATTTTGAGGGGGGACATTTTCGGGTAAACGGCGAAGTCGTCGATATCTACCCCCCCTACTGGCAGGATCAGGCACTGCGGATTGAATTTTTTGGCGATGAGATCGAGAGATTAGCGCTCTTTGAACCCCTCAACAACTCGATTTTGGAGAACATCGAGACCTTTACTCTCTATGCCACCAGCCAGTTTGCCGTCGGGCAGGAGAAACTCTCCCGTGCCATCAAACGGATTGAAGACGAGCTCGAGGAGCGTCTGGCGGAACTGGACAAACAAGGCAAAATTGTCGAATCCCAGCGGCTCAAACAGCGGTGCGAATTTGACCTCGAAATGCTCCAAGCGACAGGGATGTGCAAAGGGATCGAGAACTATTCGCGCCATCTCACCGACAAAAAACCAGGAGAAGCCCCCTATACCCTACTCGATTATTTTGCCCTCCATCACGATAAATATCTCATCATCGTCGATGAAAGCCACGTGAGTCTTCCCCAATTTAGAGGGATGTTTGCGGGAGATCGTAGCCGCAAAGAGGTGCTGGTCGAATACGGATTCCGCCTCCCCAGCGCACTCGATAACCGCCCTCTCATGATCGACGAATTTATCGAAAAAGCGCCTCACTATATGTTCGTCTCCGCTACCCCTGCCGCTCAGGAACTCTCCCTCTCGACAACACTGGCGCATCAAATCATCCGTCCGACAGGTCTGCTCGATCCGATCATCGCGATCAAGCCTATAGCTAATCAAGTCGAAGATCTCCACGATGAGATCAAAAAAACGGTGGCACTGGGGGATCGTGTCCTCGTCACGGTTCTCACTAAAAAAATGGCAGAAGCGCTCACCAAATACCTCGCCGATCTAGGGATCAAGGTGCAGTACATGCACTCTGAGATCGACGCAATTGAGCGCAACCAGATCATACGGGGTCTGCGGGTCGGAGATTTTGATGTCCTCGTCGGAATCAACCTCTTACGTGAGGGGTTGGATTTACCCGAAGTGAGTTTGGTCGCCATTCTCGATGCCGACAAAGAGGGATTTCTCCGCTCTGAAACCTCATTGATCAAGAAGCGTATAACCTCAAACACAGCATCACCCCAAAAACGACCTCTCGAAGTTTGGATGAAAATCTCAAGCTCGAAGACCCCGCCGAACTCTACAACCGCTCCAAAAAAGCAAAAACCCTCCCTGCGACGGAGCGGAAAAAGCTGATAGACGAACTCACCGCCAAAATGAAAGAGGCGGCGAAAAAACTGGAGTTTGAAGAGGCGGCTAGGTTGCGGGATGAAATTGCTAAAATTCGCAAGTTGTAAATAAATTGTCCTCCGTGCATCCTTGAAAGCCGCGCGCGATGCAGTAGTGCAAGGAGTCGCGCGTGCGATTTGCTCGGAGGACGCTTTTCTTTTCGTTCTTTTCTTTTTTAAAAAGAAAAGGGCAAAGAGATAAAACACTTAAAGGGACACATTTATTATGGATGAAATGCTCACCAATCTATCAACATACGGCTACATCACACTCTTTCTCTACTCCCTAGGAGGAGGTTTCGTCGCCCTACTGGGTGCAGGAGTCCTGAGCTTCATGGGAAAAATGGACTTATCTCTCTCGATAGCTATTGCAATGGTCGCCAATGTCATCGGAGATTCGTTGATGTTCTATATGTCCCGTTACCACAAACGGGAGATGATGGAGTATTTCAAAAAACATCGCCGTAAACTGGCATTTTCCCATCTCCTTCTCAAAAAACACGGTTCATGGATCATCATCGTCAAAAAATTCATCTATGGTCTCAAAACCCTTGTCCCTCTTGCCGTCGGTTTAACCAAATACGATTTCTGGAAATTCAGCGCGTATAATGCTATCGGTGCGGCAATCTGGGCTGTCGTTGTCGGAGGGCTCAGTTTCTTGTTCGGCGGTGCGTTGATCGAAGGGTACAAAATGGTTGCGGATAAACCCTATTTGGCTCCGGTGATGCTGGTTTTTGTAGGGGGAAGCGTTTGGCTCTATCTCTCAAGTGCTACTCAAAAACGTTAAGGGGATAAAAAAAGAGGTGGATGGGGAAGAGGGATTCGAACCCCCGAATGACTGGACCAAAACCAGTTGCCTTACCGCTTGGCGATACCCCAATAAAAGAGATCGAAATTGTAAAAAAATTCCCCTTAA
>JACXUE010000004.1 GCA_014764075.1 Sulfuricurvum sp. | reverse complement strand
GCCAAACTTCCCCTTGGACCCTTGAGGCAATATGTTATAATTTTTGCATCTTGTCCATAAGCTTTTGCCAGCTTTTCTATAGCCATAAACTCGAGTTTGCCACGAGGAATAGTCAAAACCGTACCTATCGGTATAAATCCGCTTGAAAACTCTTCAGGCTCTCTAACATCAAGCAATATCGTTTTTTCATCAATAGTCAAATCTTTTACCTCTATCTGAGGAATAGAACTATTTGCTTCTTTTACCAATGTTGCCAAATGCTCATTGAGCAAAAACTCATCGCATTGGCTAGAGACAGATTCTAATTTTTCATGGACACTGCTTGGCATTATAAAACTCCTTAAATGGTATTAAGTGTTGTAACATAATTAGGATCAATTATATCATATACAACACTTACGCGTTACACCCTTGCAACGCACCGAAATCAACGTCACTGCCGCCACCGCTGATCATCGCTTCATTTTCACGGATCACATTGCCGTTATGGATAATCGTATAGGTAATTTTTGTCGTATCACGAATCGTGTTGATTGTGGAACAGTAGGTCTCGACGCTCGCCATGACCCATCGTGCGGCTGTCATATCGTCCGCATCCGAATCAAATGAGTATTCCAAATGCAATGTGTTGAATTTTCTCGGTGGAGTTTCGTTGCGAACCACTTCGCCCGAAACAGACAGATTTTTAACACTGTTGCCTGATTTTTGAGGAAGCATCACGATATCGGTCGCGGTGCATCCAATCAATCCGCTCAAAAAATATTCGATCGGAGAGATTTGAGGACAATCGATAATAAAACTCCCTTTTTCGGTTGTCGCCTGAAATTTCATTTCGCTTTGATGTGCAACGGTAATTTTCATGGAAAAACCTTTATTTTATATCTTTCAAATAATGGTCAAAATAGATAATTTGTTCCAATGTTCGGATTTCCGCCGTCCCCCCTTCGGAAGTACGGGCATTCATCGAATGCTCAATCGCCAAAAAGGAAATCACATCCTCTTTGATCCGTTCATCGATCGCTTTGAGCTCTTGATAGGCTATATCGCTCAAATCAATCCCCAACACTTCGGCACGCGCCACCGCACGCCCAGTGATATGGTGGGCTTCACGAAACGGAACGCCGCAATGCTCGACGAGGTAGTCCGCTAAATCGGTCGCACAGAGGTGTCCTAACTTGCACGCACGCGCCATATTTTGAGATTTAATCGTCATCGTTTTAAGCGCTTCGCGCAAGATCTCTAGGGAGATTTCCGCTGTCTCGACACTGTCAAAAACCCCCTCTTTATCCTCTTGGGTATCTTTGTTATACGCTAACGGCAACCCTTTCATAACCGTTAAAAGCCCCATCAGATTACCAAAGACGCGCCCTGTTTTTCCTCGAAGGAGTTCAGGGACATCGGGATTTTTCTTTTGCGGCATAATCGATGATCCGGTCGAATACTCATCAGAGAGCTCCACAAAGCCAAACTCATAGCTCGACCAAAGAATGATCTCTTCGGCAAGACGGGAGATATGCATCATCAAGGTCGAGATGTTGAACAAAATTTCCAATGCAAAATCGCGATCGCTGACGGTATCAAGACAGTTGATACTCACCGAATCAAATCCCAAACTTTTTGCCGTCATCTCTCGGTTGATGTTATGCGGAGTCCCCGCCAAAGCGGCGCACCCGATCGGAGAGATATTGTTTCGTTCAACACTGCTTTCAAAGCGCTCACAATCGCGTTTAAACATCGACATGTATGCCAACAAATGAAACGCAAAATTAATCGGCTGTGCGTGTTGCAGATGGGTCATCCCTGGAAGTAGAGTATTTGTATGATCCCGTGCAATATCCAAAATAACCACCATCAAAGCTTTAATTTGATCGGTTATTTCACGATTTTTTCGGAGTACAAAACGACGAAAATCAAGAGCCACCTGATCGTTACGGCTTCGGGCGGTATGAAGTTTTTTTCCCGCATCGCCGATAATAGCGGTAAGCCGTTTTTCGATCGCCATATGTAGATCTTCATCCTCAATTTTCCATTCAAACCGACCCGATTCGATTTCATTCAGAACCTGAGCCATACCCGATTCGATCAATTGAGCCTCATCTTGAGTCAAAATGCCCTGATGGGCCAACATTTTCGCATGCGCTACGGAGCCTTCGATATCCTCACGATAGAGTTTTTGATCAAACATGATCGAGGCATTAAATTTTTCCAAAAGGGTTGACGTATCTTGGGCAAAACGTCCCGACCACATCTTTTCCATGGTATCTCCGAGTGTATTTAAGTATTTAGGGGATTTTAGCGAAGTTTGATTAAGAAAACATTACCGTTTCCAGTAATGTCTCAGAAGTTTTTTAGTTACAGGCGGGAACATTTCCGCTATCTGAAGCATATTCTACCAAGAAATCTTCAAGGTGTTTTGCCTTTTTGGCAAAACTACGATCTTTGAAATATTCCCATGATGCGGAAGCCTTTTTAGAGCTAAGATGGATATCGACAAGCTTCTCGCCTTTATTATCCATCAATTTCTTCCATGCGCGCTGTTTTTTGGATCCGGCAAGCTCTTGCCCGCCCCCATGGCACGTTTTGCATGAATCCATGTAAATTTTCTGCCCTTTATAGGTAGCTGCGTTGAGAAGTGTCGAACCTACGATAAGTATGAGTGCAACTGTAGCATTTAACGTGCGCATGGACTTAAAGTTCCCTGTTGTAAAAAAAATATATATAATTCATTAATCGTACATTACTTATTCTAATAAATTCCTTAAGAGGATCCCTCTAAACAGGGGATTACAATTGATATTTTTTCTCCAGTTTCGAGTCTAAATCCCATAATGAAAGTGATTTTAGGCGTTCAATCACCAAAGGGGTACACTCAACATCTCCCGGCCATTCACGCTCAAATCCGTCGATCGCTGTTTTGGTCGTCCCATCGATCGCTACAATGGTTTCGGAACGATAAACATCACGTGCCGCATCGATATTGTTCGATACACGCCAAATAAGCATATATGGGTTATGAATATCGTTTTTTGCTTCATCAACAGCAATAACAATCCGCACATACTCTTTGAGAGATTCCAAGAGCAAGAATTTCTCTTTTAATGAACATTCAGCTTTTCGGACAGAGATTACCGTAATTGGGTTCGCCGTATGACGCATGTGTTGTGTCAATCCACACACTTCAGGGATAAGCGCTTGCACTTTTTCCAATAACTGCGAGCTTTCAATACTCTTTGGAGCGACAGGGGCGTACGAAGCGGTAAAGTCTATCCCGAGTTTTCCTCCAACCAACGATTCGGGACTGGAGTGATCGAGCGCATCGGTAATCCCCTCGGAGATAAAAAGACATTTCGGCAAAAAGCGGTTAAGGGCATAGGTTGCCAAAGCCTCATAATTAGTGAGTTTCGGAGCATCGTCACCGAAAAAGAGTGCGTGTTTGACAAAACTCATCTGTCCCGAACCCCAAAAAATATGCATGAACTGTTTGGCGTGCCCTTTGTAAAGCGGTTTCATTTTCGCCAAAATGAGGTTGTGAAACACTCCGTTTTCGGGCATATGATAGTCGATCAAATCAGCCGCATTGGTTTTAAGAAGCGGCAAGAAAATACGCTCGGTCGCCCATCCCATGTATTTGTCTTCCAATGGTGGTTTCCCGACAACCGTTGCCAAATAATAGGGATTGCGGCGATGGGTAATCGCACTCACTTCGAGAACCGGATAGTACTCCGCCAATGTGTAATACCCCGTATGGTCTCCAAACGGTCCCTCAAGGGCTAATTTTTCGGTATCAACCCACCCCTCAATCACAAAATCGACATCTTCGGGAACAAACAACGGAGTTGTCAATGACTCCACCAATTTTGGCGACTCTTTTTTGATCAGTGGGATGAATCTTTGTGAATCTGCCAATGCATTCCCAAATGGTTTTGGTCATACACTTGGAGGCGATACATCCCCAAATTGACGACATTTCCGTCCAAACTTTGGGTATAAATCTGCCCCATCGTGATAAATGGACCGCCATCCTCTTCCCACGTTGTGAGGATCGGTAAATCGTAGAGATTAATCTCATCGCCTTGTTTCACGATCTCTTGACAACTCCCCCGTTTGGAGAGTTTTTTCGGAAAAATATCTTTCATGGCGAATAAATCGCCAAGCATCCCGATTTTTTCTTTGAAACCTTGCGGCGGTTTCATATGAAGCAGTTTTTCGATTTCAGCGGCCACCCCTTCAACTTCCCGACCAAAGAGCATCTCTGTCCTCTTAAATGAGCCAAACAAGTTCATAACGACAGGGGTATCGTATGTTTTTCCATTACGGCGATCAATCGGATGGGTGAATACGAGTGCTTTACCGCCATCCTCTTTTTTCACTTCGGCATAAGCAAGATGGGGAATCTCAAGATAGATATCCAAAGGGGTATCGATAATCCGTACTTCCCCTTTGGATTTTAAAAATTCGATCGTTTTGTATAGGGTCATACACTTACTCCGTTCACCATCGCTTCGGCGCGGTGCAACAACTCCATCGCCCCCTGAGCAATTAATCGTACAGCCATCGCCTCTCCGACCCCTTCGGTATCGAATTTGGAAACGATGATTTCATCCCCCATCACTTCAGAGCCATCCGGCATTCCAAGCGTCGAGCGGACAATTACTTCACCGTTTTCCTGCACCCGTGCACTCACCCCAATCGGAACCTGACAGCCGCCGTTAAGCGTATCGACAAATCCCCGCTCGATAGTGGTCTCGATACGACTGTTTTTATCGTCCAAAAATTGAGCAATCTCCAAGACCCACGGCTCGTTCACGGTCTCTATTCCCAAAGCCCCCTGCCCCATCGCCGGAAGCATCTCATCGAGTGAAATCGGATAAAAATATTGTACTAAAGAGTTAAATCCTAAACGGTTAATCCCAGCGGCCGCAAGAATAATAGCATCAAATTCCCCCTCCTTGAGTTTACGGATACGGGTATCGACATTGCCACGCAAATCTTTGATCACCAAATCGGGACGCCGTTTGATGATCTGCATGCGGCGACGGAGTGAAGAGGTACCGACAACCGCCCCTTGAGGCAATGATGCAATATCGGGATACTTTTCACTCAGCATTGCATCACGAACATCTTCGCGCTTCGTAATTGCAGAGAGTAGCAACCCCTCCGGCATTACCGTTGGAACGTCCTTGAGTGAATGAACTGCCATTTGCGCTTCACCCCGAAGCATCGACTCCTCGATCTCTTTGAGAAACAGCCCTTTTCCCCCGACTTTCGCAAGCGGCACATCCAAAATTTTATCACCCGAGGTGATGATGATTTTGAGTTCAACCTCGACATCGGCGAAGTTGGATTCGATCACCGATTTGATATGGTTTGATTGCCAAAGGGCTAGTTTGCTCCCGCGTGTTGCGATGGTTAGCTTTTTCATGAGTGTCCTCATATTCGAGTTTTGATTATTTTAATTTTACGTCTTTGTATTTGTTTTTCGTAGGGTCTTTTTCTCCATTAAAAAAGACGGTCGGGGTTCCCGCTACCATCATCGATTGTGCCACTTTTTGATCGAATTCTGCCTGTTTGATAACCGCAGAACTTCGAATATCGGCCAAATCGATTTTGGTTCCAAAGGTTTTATTAAACGCGTTTAGAATTTTTTGCTCATCTTTTTCTTCGGCGTTGATATTCACTTTGTAAAGACGTAAAACGACATTTTCGATACCGTTTTGTTCTGCCGCAATCGCCGCTTTGGTCAACGTCACCGCTGCGGGATGAAGTCCCGCTAATGGGAGATGATAATAATAGACCGCAAACGTTTTTGGATATTTCGCCATATAACTAATCGCTTCGGGAACATAGCGTCGGCAAAACGGACAAAGAGGATCGGAGAAAATCGCCACTTTATGAGTGGCGTTTGCTTCACCGCTGATACGATTTGCTTTAGTGTAAAACGCATTATTAAAGTCGGGAGCAACGGTATCGTTATAACGTTCTCCCGTTTTTAAATTGACCAATTCCGGAGCAATTACGTTTTCGTTTACGAAATAAGTTCCGTTTTGATTGACATGTCGGATTTCAGAGCCCTGCTTGACATCCGCTTCAATCGAAACGAAATAGGCTTGCCATCCGCTCATCGAAGTAAGATTTTTTTTACCGTTAATCTCGATTTGTAAATTCGAGACGTTGGGGTTTCCCCCGATCCCTTTTTTTAAAAAAGTAATAACTTCGGCATTCGTCGCTCCAAAAAGGCTAGCGGAGAGCAGGAGTATCGTCGATAATTTCGGCATCAATGACATAATCATCCTTTTGTGGTGGTGTATACGATTCTTGAAAATTTTGTGAACGGTATTTTCCCGAAAAACGGTTAACGAAAAATTTACTTAAAAGAGAAAACTGCATCAAAAGCCCCAGTATATCACCAAACATTCCGGGCAAAATCAGCAAAACGGCGCCAAATAGCCCAAATAAATTACGTTGCGTAAATCCATCCATATCGATTTGGCGCGTCCGAAGAGCATAAACGTTTTCTGCAAGAGTATGGCGGAAATTCATCAAAATGAAAATCCCTAAGAATGCACTTCCAACAATCTCAAAAAAGGTATTTAATCCTCCGATTCGTGAAGCAATCTCGACAGTCACGAGAACTTCGACAAACAGATAGATCAAAAAATAAATCATTGACAAAGCTCTTTGATTTTGGTGAGCACTTCTGCCGCATCGACCGTTACGATTTCTCGGGTACGACGAACCATGATTTGAACCGAACCGTTATCTAGCTCCTTGCCGACGATTACGGTAAAAGGAAACCCGATCAACTCCGCATCCGAAATTTTAAATCCAAACCGCTCTTTACGATCATCCAATATCGCTTCGATACCGTTTTTTTGCAATGTTGTATAGAGCTCTTCGGCATACGCCATATGGGACTCTTCTTTGATGTTAGAGACCATGATATTGACCAAATATGGAGCCGTTGCAATAGTCCAAATGCACCCTTTTTCATCATGATTCTGTTCGATCACGGCAGCAACCAAACGGCTCACACCCATCCCGTACGTACCCATAATAAAGGGCTGACTACGCCCGTTTTCATCGAGATATTCCGCTTTGAGCGGTGCGGAGTATACAGTACCGAGCTTGAAAATATGTCCTACTTCAATCCCTTTGGTATGGATAATTTTACCGTTACAGTGAGGACATCTGTCCCCCTCTTGTACCGATACGAGATCGGCGAAATGAGCTTCGCTCATGACGCTCAAATCAACCCCGACGAAATGGTAATCCTCTTCATTTGCTCCGCAAATCATATTGGTTCCGTTTTTAGTATCGTTGTCCATCACAATACGAATTTTCTCTTGATCAAGCGGTCCGATAAATCCCGGAACCAATCCGATCTCTCTGAGTTCCTCTTCCGTGGCATCGACCAAATCGATTGCTCCGACGCTATTGCGAGCTTTTACCTCTTGCAATTCGTCACATCCGCGAAGGAAAAAACAGACCAGTTCAGATCCTTCGATATAAACGGCGCGCTTTACGACCGCTTTGAGGGTGTAGTACGGATCGACATGGAAAAAGTTGCTCAAATCCTCGATTGATTGGATAGCAGGAGTTCTAAAACGGGCAAAATCGGCGTTTGGAGCTTCAGGGATAATCGAGCGCGGAGCACGACGTGCCGCTTCGACATTGGCACCGTATTCGCAGCTATCGCATACTGCGAGGGTATCTTCACCGCTTTGGGCAAGCACCATAAGCTCTTTCGATCCTGTTCCTCCGATCGCGCCGCTGTCGGCTTCAACAATACGGAAATTCAATCCCAACCGTTCCAAAATCCGTTTGTATGACGCTTCCATCGCATCAAATTCACGATCCAAATCTTCAATACTGGAGTGAAAACTGTATCCGTCTTTCATGACAAATTCACGACCGCGCATCAAACCAAAACGGGGACGTGCTTCGTCACGGAATTTGGTTTTGATCTGATAGAGATTGAGGGGGAGCTGTTTGTAGCTGCTGACACGGTTGCGGACGATGTTGACCATCATCTCCTCATGGGTCGGGCCGAGGACAAAAAGGTTCTCTTTTCGGTCACGGAAACGGAGCAGCTCTTTACCGAATTTCTCGATCCGTCCGCTCTCTTCCCACAACTCCGCAGGGGTAACGAAACTGAGATCTACCTCTTGCGCTCCGGCAGCTTCCATCTCTTCATTGATGATATTTTCGATTTTACGCAACACCCGTTTACCGAGCGGCAAAAAGTTATACAATCCCGCAGCGACCTGAGAGACAAACCCTGCACGAGCAAGGTAGATATGGCTGGGGAGTTGAGCATCTTTTGGTGCCTCTTTGGTGGTTGGGATATAGGCTTTACTAAAACGCATTATTTTCCTTTAGGGTAATAACTACAAGAGTCTTTAGAGAGATCATTCCCCTCTTCTTCGTTCATCAAAAAACTCATCGATTCGATCAATGTATCGATCCGCATCGGATCGGAACCATCCCGCATCCGTACGGTAAACGGGTGTAAAAATCGTTTCAATGCTTGAAGAGTCGCTTTATGCACCGCATTACTGTACTCTTTGGGGATGTAGCCGTTTTGGATGACACGTGAGGCTTCACTAAGGGCGGCATCGCTGGCTCGTAAATAGATATTTTTGATCAAAGGCTCAACCGAGAGGGTCTTGAGCCATTCAAAAAAGAGAGTGACGTGACGACGGACGATGACATACGAGAGTCTCGCTTCGTCTTCTCGCAGTGCGATATTCTCCGAAACGATCGATTTTAGATCATCAACATAAAACAACCGGATCGACCACAACGACGGGTCGCATTCGATGTCTCGGGGAACCGCCATATCGAACCAATACCGTTCAAACGAGGTGGGTTTGATCATTTCGTCGGTAATAATGGGAGTAAGTGAGCCGGTCGCCGTAAAAAGAAGCTCATTTTCGTTGATCGCGTAGGGGAGCTCTTCGTAAGATCGGACACGGGCGTTGCACTCTCGCGCGATCGCTTCGGCTTTCTCAAATGTCCGGTTCATCACCGTTACATCTACCCCTTGAGCGCTTAGATGTTTACAAGTGATCACCGACATCTCCCCCGAACCGATTACCAGCGCTTTTTTGCCGTTTACTTCACCGACAGACTCTTTCACTTTGGAAATCGCGACACTGGCGACGGAGACCGGTTTGGATGAGATATTGGTAGCGTTTCGCACTTCGGCGGCACATTTAAACGCGTAACTCATCGCACGGGAGATTTTATGCGCCGAAAAGCCGTTGTCTTGAGAAAGTTTAAACGCATCTTTGAGCTGTCCGGAGATTTGGGTCTCCCCTACCACCATCGAATCGAGCGAACTGGCGACACTAAAGAGGTGATGAATCCCCCCCTCATCATCAAACACATCCGCCCGTTCATGAAGCTCTTGAGTGCTCAATCCTGAATGTGAACTCAGCAACGAAAAGAGCACATTGCTTGCACTTTCGGTATCGCTGCAACTGCATAAAATCTCTACTCGGTTGCAAGTTGAGAGGATCATCGATTCGCTGATACTGGGGTGAGCGTTCAGCGTTCGCATAGCGTTTAACTGAGCTTGTTCATCAACAAAAGCGAGCTTTTCGCGTATTGCTAAAGTCGAGTTTTTATGTGAAAAGCTGACAATGAGATAGTGCATTAATGACTTCTTTGAATCACGGTTTCAATAATAGCACGCAAAGCCGCATCTTCACCGATGGCACCAATAGCCTCATCGCACAACGCTTTGGCATAGGCATACGATTTTTCAATGATACGATATTCGTCCATTTTGGATTTGATCCACCCTTTTTCCTCTTCACTCAAAGCTTTGGCGTGATTTTGGATCAAACGTTTTCTCTCCTCACCCCCCAAGGCTTCATACAAATCAATGTAGGGAAGGGTTACTTTCCCCTCTACAAAATCGTTCAGCGACGGTTTTCCCAGCGTCGCTTCGTCACCGGTAATGTCGAGGATGTCGTCGACGATCTGAAATGCCAACCCGAGATTTTTTCCGTAGAGGGCATGGGCATTTTCATCTTTTCCCGCCAAAATCGCCGCACTGTAAGTACACGCTTCGATCAATGTAGCGGTTTTGAAATAGAGCATTTTGAGGTAAAGAGAGCGATCAGTATTAAACGTCTCCGCCATCGCCACATCCATCATCTCCCCTACCGAGAGTCGGGTAACCGATTCGGCAATACTGCGGGCGATACGGGAATCAAAAGAGGTGAGTCCACAGAACGCTTTGGAGTAGAGGATATCACCGAGCATGATCGCTGTTTTCGAGCCTTCGGTAGCATTGACGGATGGGACTCCTCGACGCAACTGCGCTTCATCGATGACATCATCATGGAGCAGACTCGCCGCATGGATCAATTCGACGATGGCACCGAGCAACGGCGCGGTAGATGCTTCAGGGGCGATGGCGAGGATCAATCGGGCGCGGAGGCGCTTCCCCCCCGAAAGCTTTGTAAAAAGCTCCGTTGCACGGGGATATCCGACCTCATCGACCAATTTTGCAATTAATGTTTCTACCGTTTCCAACATTCCATCTATCACTTCTGAGTTAAATAATCCAACATCACACGATTCTCTTTGTCGATCAAAAACAGATCCATTTGTGCGGTTTTGTTGCCGTCATCAAATTTTTTAAACACCACCAAAACATACGGGACATCTTTTGGACTCCGTTTTTGGGGAAGCAGCTGTTTGCGAAAGCTTTGGTTGGCATGACCCAAATTGAGCATATGCTGTCCAACATACCGATCAAAACTTTCATGCACCACCAACACTTTATCAGTGTAAAGGGTCCAACGAAAGCTAAACACCCTCTCTTGTCCTTCGCTTTTGACGAGAATTTTAACCAATTCGTCTTTTTGAAGAGAGTAGTTTTTCGACTCTCTCCATGCCGCCGCATCCAAAACACCGACAATAATCAGCGCTAAAAGCAGAAAAAAACGTCTCATCCCACCTCTTTGTAGCGGATTGATCAGGTCTCTGTCGTTTGAGCGGATTATACATCGACTCAGCATAGGATCAATTTAAATCGGAGATTATACCACCACTATTCTTATTTGATTCGATAAACCACACTATAAAGCAACGGAACATAGATCAAATTGAGAAGCGTTGCCCACGCCAACCCAAATCCGAGTGAAATCGCCATCGGTTGTAGAATCTGAGCTTGACCGCTGGCAAAAAAGATAAGGGTAGATAACCCCAAAACCGTTGTAATGGAGGTCATTAAAATCGGGCGGAGACGGGTTTTGGCAAGACTGATTAACTCGCTCTTATCTCGTGCGTTTTGGATAAACTGCACCATCAGCAATCCATCGTTCACTACGACGCCGACCAACCCCACCGTCCCGATCAACCCCGGCATCGTCATGTTCAGCCCCATCGCCATATGCCCCACATAAACCCCCAGCAAAGAGAGGGGCATAACACTCAAAACGATCAACGATTTGACAAACGAATCAAACAGCCATACCAATGCAATAAAGATCAAAACGATCGCTATCGCCGCTGCTTGCCCCATCTCCCGTTTGGTTTTGGAGTTCTCTTGCTCTTCCCCTTTGATGTTGATGCTATACCCCTCTTTTTTGAGACTATCGATCGTCGGCATCAAGGCTTTCATCACATCTGAAGAGGTGCTCACCTCTTTATCGATCGATCCAAATACACTGCGAATCCGCTTGCCATCCTCTTTGTTGAGGGTAACGTACCCTCGGGTATAGATGAAATCGCACACCTCTTTCAAAGCCACCTGCTGACTCCCCACCATGATCGGAAAATTTTCCAACGATGAGAGGACATCTTTCTCTCTCCCCTCGACTCGGATTCGGATCAGCCCCTCGTCGTTGAACATTTTGGAATATTCGGCTTTGAGATAGTAGGCTCTAAGTTGAGCATTCAGTATCCCCTCATCCAATCCCAACTGCTGACCATAGCCGTTCACCCGAAGCTTCACCTCACGCTCGCCCAAATCAGCGTTATCACCAATGCTGTGAACTCCTTGAATAGTACGGAGCTTTGCACTCAATCGCTCAATCCCTTTGGAGAGTTCGGCATCATTTTTGCCCCCTAGAGTGATCTCTATATCGTGGGCGACCACTCCAGCTCCAGGGACGGTAGTGATAAGTTCCTCAAACATCGGCTTACCGTTGAGTTTTTTTTGGGCATACGCTTTGATAATCTCAGCACTCTGCTCCCCGATCTCATCGGCATCCCGTCCGCGACTCATCCTCGACGAATCGTATTCGATACTGAGATAGGGATTGATGTAACGGTCGAAAAAATTGACCGGAGCACGTTCGTGTAAATCGATGAAGATGTGAAATAGGTTATCCCCTAATTCCGCTTTGTTTTTAGAGTCTAAACGCATCCCGATCACCGACGTAACCGAAGAGACCTCATCTTTGGGTAGTTTGGCGATCAAATCTTTTTCGATCGCTTCCACCATAGCCTCGGTCGCTTCGAGATCATTATTGATGTCTACTTTACCCGTCACATACACCTGCGTAACATCGAATTTTGGAAAGAGCTGAAATTTGGTATGTTTGACAAGCAACCCTTCACTCACCAAAATAGCGATGACGATCAAGGCTAACGCTGTTTTCGGACGTTTTAATACACTCTCTAAAATCGTTGCAAGCCATCCATAGAGTTTTTCCCACATAACATGAGAGAGGTGATCCTCTTTTCGGACTCGGAGAAAATCATGTGCATGCAAGGGGAGAAAATAAAACGCTTCAAATAACGAACTGATGAGTAAAATCGAAATCATTATGGGAAGAATTTTGATAAACGTCCCCATCTCACCGCTCATCATCAACAACGGTAAAAAAGCAAAAATAGTGGTCATAGTCGCCGCAGCGACTGCCGGAAACATCTCCATAGCACCTTTGATCGTCGCTTCACGCCGGCTAAGCCCCTCTTCCATATGACGGTAGATATTCTCGGCCACGACAATCGCTTCATCGACCAGCATCCCTAAAGCGATCAGTGCCCCTAGTAACGAGAGCATATTGAGACTGTATCCGATCATCTCGGTAGCAATCAATCCGATCATAAAACTGACCGGAATCCCCATCGCAACCACCAGCGCAATCCCTCGGTTGACAAAGATCAACATCGCAAAAAAGACCAAAACCAGTCCGAAAACGATGTTTGAAAAAACGGTATTGAGCCGATTTTTAATCCACACAGAGGTATCGGTATAAATTTCAAACTCCATGTGAGGATACTTTTGATCGTATTTTTCGAGTTTTTCACGGATTTGCTTGACCAATTCAATCGCATTTCCCGTTTTGGCTTTGGTAATATTGAGCGAGACGTTACGCATTCCGTTAAAATGGGAGAGTTCCGATCCATCACTCAGTTCAAAACGGATATCGGCAACATCCCCCAAACGAACCTGCACATTCCCGACACTAATCAACGTATCGGCAATGAGTTGCGGATCTTTCTCTCCGTTGTAGGTACTGATGTAGAGATGATTTTTTGCCTCTTTGATTGTTCCGATCGGAAAAATGGAACTGAGATTACTCAACGCCGATACGACACCGCTTTGGGTCAGTCCATACGCCTCGATCTTTTGGGAATCCAGTCGGATCACCAACTCATCATCGGCATCACCCCGAATCGTAATCTCACTCAAATCTTTGAGTTCCGAGAGATCGCTCTTGAGCTCTTCGGCACGGTTCAACAACTCTTTGGTCTGAACGTCTCCCGCAATCGCGATCAATACCAGAGGTATCGTCTCTTCTTGGATTTTGGCGGTCGGTTCGTTCATATCGGCGGGGAGATCCCGCTTTGAGAGGGCAATGATATCTTTGACATCACTGAGCACTTTGTTGTTGTTTGAACCCGGTTTGATATCGGCTACGATAACAAACGCACCGTTTTTGATGGTTGAAGTAACATCGTCGAGTTCATTGACATTTTTAAGATCGTCTTCGAGCGTTTGAACCACCATTTTATCGAGTACATCGGCACTCGTTCCGGCGTAGGCTCCGTTGATCGTAATTTTATCCATCTGCATCGGGGGAAATATCTCTTTGGAGATATTGAGATAGGCAAAAACCGATGCCATTGTGATAAACAAGAGGAAAAGATGGTTTAATAGAGGTTTATCGAGAGCAAACTCTAAAAAGCGTCGCAGCATAACGGGTTACTCCTAAAAAAGTGTATCTAACACTTGGTGTTTGTATTTAAGTGCTTCCACTTTTGCTTTGATGAGACGGTTCTCTTCTTTGAGGGCATCGTGTTCATGTGAAAGGGTAGAAATTTCACGGCTTTTAAAATAGATTTGGGTATTGATAAAAATTTTAGGGAACACCAAAACCAAAACCAAAAACATCCCCAAAAAAACATTCCGCAAAAACACTGGCCCCATCCCCTCATCAGGATTGATGATAGCGTGTGTCTCCTCTAAAATATCGTGTTTATCGCTCATTAATCAATCTCTTCGTATTTCAAAAATTCGAAGTTTTGCACTACGGCTACGTGAGTTTGCTTTGAGTTCATCCTCTTGCGCCGTGAGCGGTTTTTTGGTGATCACTTTGCCGATAGCATGGTTGTTTCCGCAGGTACATCGCATCGCATCGTCGGGACAAATACAGTTTTTTGCCCATTTGGAAAACCGGTTTTTAACGATTCGATCTTCAAGAGAGTGAAATGTGATAATCGCTACCCGTAGACGTCTAATCGCCGAGGATTCGATCGCATCCAACAACCGTGTCAACTCCCCCAACTCATCGTTAACTTCGATCCGAATCGCCTGCATCACCAACGTCGAAGGGTGGATTTTTTTCCCTTTGGGCATCAGATGAAAAATAGCATTAGAGAGCTCTTTCGCCGATTTAAACGGACGTCGTTGCACGATTGTCTCTGCTACTTTGCGGGCATTACTCACTTCGCCGTATTCGCGCAAAATCTCTTCAAGAGCACTTTGCGAGTAGGAGTTGACCACTTCCGAAGCACTAAGAGACGCATCGGGGTTCATCCGCATATCCAACGTATCACTCTCGTACGAAAACCCCCGCTCACGCTGATCGAGTTGTAACGATGAGACCCCGATATCGGCAAGGATTCCGCAGAGCTGATCCCCTTTTTCCTCAATGATACCGATGATTTTGTCCGAAAATCGACCTTGACGAATCTCTACACGCTCTGAATAGGGTTTGAGCCGATCACTCGAAAAAGCGATGGCGGTAGGGTCTTGATCGATTCCGATCAGATGGATCGTGGGGTAATGATCGAGTAAAAGCGATGAATGACCGCCGTATCCCATCGTACAATCGACGATAATTCCCTCTTGGCACGGCGTAAAAGCGTCTATCACTTCACGATGCAAAACAGGGATATGGGGAATCTCTTGCACACGTAACCTTTTTATTTCAATCTGCTTATCATAACTCACCCTCTCTAACACATTGTTTAAAATATGTTAAAATCCTCGTATGGATAAACAACACATTAAACATCAGCTCGCCTCATTCGCCCTTTCTATGTTCCGAAAAGATTTTTTCGGTATCTACCACGGCTCTTTATCGGCTAAACTCGATACCAATCTGTTCACCATCAACACCAAAAGCGCTATTTTCGACTCGATCAACGAACAAAGTCTCATCGATCTTTTTTACAATAAAGATTACCGCTGGAAAGAAGCAAGTATCGACGCATCGATCCATCAGGGGATCTATCGACAAATCTCCGATGCCAAATTCATCACTTTTACGATGCCCCCCTTTACCACCGCGTTTTCACTCAATCACTCGATCATCATCCCCAAAGACTATTTCGGGCTCAAAGAGTTCGGTAAAATCCACATCTACGACCCGAAAAAATTTGAAGATTGGTACGAGCGGGCGGTGAGTGAAATACCCCACTATTTTCAACAAAACAATACCGCGATCATGGTGATCCGAGGATACGGCGTCTATGCGTTTAGCCGCGATATCCATACAATGGTACGCCAACTCTCGATTCTAGAACGGAGCTGCCGCATTTTGATGCTCGATCACTCCCAGTCCCGTTTAGGCATCGATTAAGAGGATTGCTTTCTCAATCGCTTTAAACACTGTTTGCAGCTCTTCCAATGTAATAACATACGGAGTCATTACATAGACAGCGCTTCCTAAAGGACGGATCAGAACCCCCTGCTCCATACAAGCTCGATGGATTTGAAGCCCGATCCGTCGTGAAGGATCGAACTCTTGCAGTTCAATCGCCGCGATCATACCGCATTGACGTACCTCTTTAACATGTTTCATCGTCTCAAAACGTTTGAGTTCTTCGGCGATAAACGCAATCGTTCGCCGGTTTTTTTCAATCACATTTTCCGATTCGAAAATATCGAGCGTCGCATTCGCCGCCGCACACGCCAACGCATTTCCCGTATAACTGTGTGAGTGCAAAAACGATCGAATGGGATTGTACTCACAATAAAACGATCGATACACCTCTTCGTTCGTCAACACTACCGAGAGGGGGAGGTACCCCCCCGTAAGCCCTTTGGAGAGGACGAGAAAATCGGGGGAAATCGAGGCTTGTTCACACGCAAACATACTCCCTGTCCGACCGAATCCGACCAAAATCTCATCGGCGATAAAATGGACACCGTAGCGCTCACACAGTTTTTTGGTTTCGGTGAGAAAAATCGGATGATACATTTTCATCCCCCCCGCACCCTGAACCAAAGGTTCCACGATCAATGCCGAAATCTCATCTCCCTTCTCCTGCAATAACCGCTCAAACGCTTCTATTGCTTGCAATGCCGCTTCAACACTTTGATTAGTAGGTGACGGGGTTTGGATCGATCGGATCAATAACGGCTCATAAGTTTCTTTGTAGAGGGCTACATCGCCGACGGAAAGAGCACCCAGCGTCTCTCCGTGATAACTATCCGAAAGCGACACGAACAATGGACGTTCATACCCCCTGTTTCGGTGAGAATGGTACGACATCTTAAGCGCTACTTCTATGGCACTCGATCCGTTATCGGCATAAAAACAGCGTGTTAGTCCCTCTGGAGAGAGTTTTACCAATCGCTCAGAGAGTTTAACGATCCCCTCATGGGTAAATCCTGCTAAAATGACATGTTCCAACGTCTCTAGCTGCTCTTTGATTTTTTGGTTGATATAGGGGTTGCAATGACCGAACAAATTGACCCACCAACTGCTGATACCGTCGATGATACGGTTCCCTTCGAAATCATAGAGGTAAATCCCTTCCCCTTTTGCCACCGGAGTTAGCGGAATCGTTTCGTGATCTTTCATTTGAGTACACGGATGCCACAAAACGTTCAAATCTCTTGCGGAAATTTCCGAATTTTTCATGAAAAACCCCTATTTTTGAGTTATAATATGATAACATTTGTTAGTTCAAAGTTCTTTTCATCCAAGTTTAATGGTAAACTGAATAAAATATCTGAATTTTACAACAGGATCGTTTAATATGATTACTTGGATGCAACGCCATCGCAAATACTTGGTCGTCACGATCTGGATCTCTACCATCGCATTTATCGGAGCGGGATTTGTCGGATGGGGACAATACAGTTACGGGGACAAAGCCGGATCGGTAGCCAAAGTGGGCGATATCTCAATCACCTCCGCCGAACTCCAACGAAGCTACTCGACACTGTTCAACCAATACAACCAACTTTTCCAAGGAAAATTTGACGAACAGCAGGCAAAACAATTCGGATTGCAACGTCAAGCCCTCCGCCAACTGGTCAACCAAGCGTTGATCCTCAACCTCGCCCAAAGCTACGGTCTTACTGTTACCGATGATGAGCTTTGGAATGTCATTAAATCCCAGCCGATCTTCTCCAAAGAGGGTTCGTTTGATAAAGCGCTTTATGCCGAACAATTAAAAGCGATGCACTACTCATCGATCGATGAATATGAAAAACTCCTCAGAAAAGAGATTTTGATCCAAAAGACCCTCTATCTCTTAGCATCCAGAAATCGTCCGCTAGAAGAGAAAGCCCTCTCCAACGCATTGGGAGTCGCCGATAAAATCAGTTATAAACTTCTCACTCCCTCAATGATTGCGCTAAATCCAGATGGAGCATCTCTAAAAGCGTTTTGGGGCAAGCACCAAAAAGAGTTTATGAGCGAACCGACAGTGGATATTTCGTATGTTGTACAAACTCCTCTCACATCAACCCCATCCGCTAAAGAGATGGCGGATTATTACGATATGAATCGCCAATCACTCAAAGATCCTAGCGGAAAGATCCTCTCTTTAGACGAAGCCAAAGGGGTTATCACAACCGCACTAAACGATAAAGCAACCGAAAAAGAGGCGCTTCGCCTCTATATTGATTACAAAAAAGGTTCACTAGGGGAGAATGTAGAAATTAAAAAAGCGACAATCAGCGCTTCCGCGTCCCCGTTTGTTCCGGCACTGACCAAAGAGGTGATGGAACTCAATAGTGCAAAACCTTTCCTTAAGCCTCGAAAAGTCGGAAATGAGTATCTTGTCATCAAACTGGAGAAAGCAAACCCTTCACGTCCGATGAGCTACGAAGAGGCTAAAGCAAATGTTATCGCTATGTATAATAACGAAGCGAAAAAAACCAAACTCCAAGAGTTAGCCCAAAACAATTATAAAACATTCAGCGCCCCCGCAACCGATTTCTTAACCCGCAACGATAACAATAAATTGGGAGGTCTTACCCCTCAGGAAGGTTCTGAATTCTTATCTAAACTCTTCACTTCCAAACAAAAACAAGGTTTTATCACGCTGGAGAGCGGAAATGTTATTATGTATAACGTGTTGGAACAAAAGTTGCTTCAAAATAAAACATTAGCGGATGGAAACGCCGTAGCCAAGCTAAAAGGGAGCTTGCTCGATCAAGGTTTGATCAAAACGCTTGAGAGCAAATATCCAGTTGAAATCTACGTAGAGGGGATCTGATTTGAAACGAACTGTTTTAGCCATCGATATCGGCTCAACAAAAGTTTGTGCACTCATCGCAGAGATCGATGATGACAACAGCGCACAAATCATCGGAGCCGGAACCGCAAAAGCGCAAGGGCTCCGCAAAGGGAGTATTACCAATATCGAATTGGCGAGTAAATCGATTAAAAGTGCCCTCAATGATGCAAAACGGGTAGCGGGAACAGAACTTCGTAGTGCTATCGTCACCATCTCAGGTGCTTATACCAAAAGCTTAAACTCCAGCGGTATCGTCAACATCCCGAACAAAGAGATCACCCTCAATGAGATTCAGCGTGTTATGCACACCTCGTTGTACAATGCCAATATCCCCAACGAATTTGAAATATTACATGCCCTTCCGTATAACTTCAAAGTAGACGATCAAGATTTCATAGAAGATCCGCTCGGTATGAATGCAGCACGCTTGGAAGTAGAAACCCATATCATTACTACCCAAAAGAGCAATCTGAACAACTTGCGTAAAGCGGTTAAAGCGGCCGGTGTCGACGTTGAGGGTGTGGTACTCAGCGGTTACGCCTCTGCTATCGCAGTACTCAACGCTGATGAAAAAGAGCTCGGTGCCGCCGTCGTCGATATGGGGGGAAATACTTCCAACATCGTTATCCATTCAGGACATGCGATCCGCTACAACGATTTCCTCGGTGTAGGATCGAACCATATCACCAACGACCTCTCGATGGCATTACACACACCGCTCCATACAGCGGATAATGTCAAAATCAATTACGGTTCTCTCTACGCACCAAGCAACGATTTGATCGAACTTCCGGTTATCGGTGATGAAAACACAAGCCATGAGGTCTCTCTTGAAGTAGTTCACAACGTCATCTATGCACGTGTCGAAGAGACCCTGATGATTATCGCTCAGTCGATCGAAAAAAGCGGTCTTAAAGAGCACATGGGAGCCGGTGTTGTCCTCACCGGTGGTTTTACCAAAATCGAAGGTCTGCGCGAACTCGCCGTCGCTATTTTAGACAACATGCCGGTTCGTTTAGCGAAACCTTCCGATATCGGCGGTCTGTTCGATACTCTAAGAGACCCATCCTATTCGGGTGCCGTCGGTCTCGTAAAATATCTTGCCGGAGGATATACGCCATACGAAATCGATGTCAATCGACGTATGCGTCATGCCAGCGAAGAGTCTATGGGATCTCAAAACCCAGCACAAGAAGAGGCGCTAAAGCATGAAGCTTCCCCTTCTATCTCTACTCCACCACCATCGGCGGCATCAACCCCGCCTTTAGTAAGGGAGGAGAAAAAGGTAGAGACTTCAAAAATGGTCAATATTACGGAGAAAAAACCCGCACATGGTGATCAGCCAAACCCGATTTCCAAGTTTTGGAATTGGGCAACCCAACTATTTTAAACACGTCAAGGAGCAAGCATGGAACCAATTTCAATAGAAGAATCAACAACCCTAACAGGAGCACGTATCGTAGCGGTCGGTGTTGGCGGCGGCGGCGGAAACATGATCGGCTATATGCTCAAAGAGCAAATTCCAGGGATCGAACTCATCATCGCTAATACTGATGCTCAAGTATTGGAACAAGGTTCTGCCGTAACCAAAATCCAACTCGGCGCAAAACTCACCAAAGGTTTGGGTGCGGGGATGAAACCCGACGTGGGCAAAGAGTCGGCACTTGAGAGTTACGAAGAGTTGACAAACGCTCTTGCCGGTGCCGACATCGTATTCGTCGCAGCCGGTTTGGGTGGAGGAACCGGTACGGGTGCCGCTCCGATCATCGCTAAAATCGCTAAAGAGGTTGGTGCCCTCACCATCGCAGTAGTGACTAAACCGTTCTCTTTTGAGGGTAAAAAACGTCTCAAATTGGCAGAAGAGGGCTTGAGCGAACTTAAAAATGAATCTGATTGTATCGTTGTGATCCCAAACGACAAACTCCTCTCTATTATCGATCCGAAAATGGGAATCAAAGAGAGTTTCAAAATCGTTGACAGCGTTCTTGCTCGCGCCGTCAGCGGCACATCGGGGGTTATCCTCGCCAGCGGCGATAACGACATCAACCTTGACTTCGCCGACTTGCAAACCGTTATGAGTCACCGCGGTTTGGCTCTCATGGGTGTGGGCGAATACAAAGGCGAAAACGCGGCCTACGAAGCGATCAAAAACGCCATCGAATCTCCGTTGCTCGATAACATGTCAGTCAACGGCGCTCTTGGAGTATTGGTACACTTCAGTATGCACCCTGAGTTCCCGTTTATGGAACTCTCTGCGGCAATGGATGTGGTGCACAACAGTGTCGATGACGGTGCAGACGTTATTTTCGGCACAACAACCGATGAATCATTGCCAAAAGATTTCATCCGTATCACCCTTGTAGCAACCGGTTTTGAGAAAAAAGCCTCAATGGGAATCAATAACCATGAGTTTGAAAATAAAGAGACCATTGCAGTTGGTGCCGATAAACCGCGTATTATTGCTCGTCCGGCAGTCCGTATGGTCGCCAACGGTGACTACACCGAAGATTTCCTAGACGTTCCAACGTTTATGCGTCAACAAAGAGACTAAACTCTCTTCTCCATGCTCACTTTTGACACGCTCATTAAGGCCAAAACGCTCCTTGGCCTGAGCGATAAAGCCACCCTCTCCGACATCAAAATCCGCTACAAAAACATGATGCAGCAATGGCATCCCGATAAACACCCCGATGATCCCGAAACGGCTCACGCCATGAGCACCCAAATCAACGATGCCTACGCCGTACTACTCGAATACTGTTCTAAATACGAATTTAATTTTGATGAAGAACATTTGAGAGAAAAAACACTCACTCCGCAGGAGTGGTGGACAAAGAAGTTTGGAGGGCGCTAATGAAACGCGATCGGCCCATCAGAGCGGGCGTGGATAAACTGCTGAACGACTGCATTAGTTGAATTTCTAAAACTCTCTTTATCCCCTGCTTCGACAATCACTCCGTCAAACAACATTGCGTAATTATCACCCGCCTTGAAACTCTCGGCGATATCGTGACTGATGAGTACCGATGTCATACCGATCTCATCGCGCAAGCGGCAAATCATCTGGGTGATAAAATCGCTCGTCACCGGATCGAGTCCCGATGTCGGTTCATCATAGAGGATCACTTCGGGTTCAAGGGCAAGCGTTCGTGCCAAACCGACCCGTTTGCGCATACCGCCGCTGAGCTCTTCGGGGTAAAGAGATTTGACGATTTTAGGGTCGAGTCCAACCATCGTGAGTTTTTCATCGATTTTATAATCGAGCTCTTTGGTACTCAATTTTTGATGTTCAATCATCGGAAATGCAACATTATCTCGGATATTCATACTGTCAAAGAGTGCGCCGCTTTGAAATAAAAATCCGATTTTTTTACGGAACTCACGCAAGGTCGATTCATCGGCATTATCGATCCGGGTCCCGTTATAGGTGATCGTTCCGCTATCGGGTTTGAGCAGTCCCACCATGTGTTTAATAATCGTCGATTTACCGCCACCCGATACGCCAAATATAACGGTCGTTTTCCCCCTCTCGATCTCCAAATTGACTCCGCGAAGAATTTCACGTTTACCAAAACGTTTGGTAATGTTTTCAAACCGGATCATCGTTTCACCGCCAAGAGATAAGTTCTACGGCAAAAGAGGATCAATAACATAACTAACAGTATTTTGAAATCGATCTCACTTGCCTTGTGCAACGCTTCAAACGACGCATCGATTGCTGCCTCACCGCGAGATTGGTACTCCAATATTTTCGGGGTATAAACCGCACTAAAAAGGAGCAGAGTCGCGATTGATCCCATTGCACTTAACATCGAGATTTTATCAATCTGCATCACTTTGTAGCGACTCACTTCATACACGGCAATCACTGCTGCCATAAAATAGCTCCAATACGTGAATCGGCGGAATATCTCCCCCATGATTTTTCCCTCTTCGTAGCGGGACAATAACGG